>CANGRP010000040.1 GCA_947456005.1 Caulobacteraceae bacterium | reverse complement strand
ATCGCCGGCCTCATGGCCCGCGCCGCCTTCGCCGCCGGCCGACCCGACGAGGCCCGTGTCTGGCGCGGGCGCGGGATTTCGGCGCCGGGCGAGGCGGACTGGTCGGACCTGGATCCCGAGGGCCGGGCCTTCGCCTACCAGCCCGCCGACTGGGCCCGCCTGGCGGTCAGCTTCGCGGAGACCGGAGAGCTCATCCATCCGCGGCACGAGCGCCGCGAGCCCGGCCTCTCCGACCTGCCGGACCTGCCCATGTCCTACGCCGAGCAGGACTTCACCGCCCTGGAGGCGCCGGTTCCCTTCCCCATCGGCGAGGGCCTGCAGGGCGAGGAGGAGGACGAGGACCCCGATCCGGCCCTGCCGCCTGTCGCCCCGCCCCCTGCGCGTCGCCGCTTGGCGAGACCGCCGCGAGACGCTAAGTAGGCCCGTCCGCGGGCTCCAGCGCCCGACAGGCCCTTGGGCCGCCTTAGCTCAGCCGGTAGAGCGGCGCATTCGTAATGCGTAGGTCAGGTGTTCGAGTCACCTAGGCGGCACCATTTCCCCCAGTCCGGCGCCCTGGAGCTGTTGAGATGACCCCGCTGCCGATCCGGATCCGGCCCGAGGACGAGCGGGATCCTCCCGCGATCCACGACCTCACCCGGCGGGCCTTTGCGCCCAAGGCTTTCGCCTCCGGCGACGAGCAGGACCTGATCGACGCCCTGAGGCGCCTTGGTGCGCTGAGTCTTTCCCTGGTGGCCGAGTTCGAGGGCCGGATCGTCGGCCATCTCGCCCTTTCCCCGGTCACGCACGAGAGCGGCGCGGAGGGATGGTTCGGACTTGGCCCCATCTCCGCAGAGCCTGCGCTGCAGAGGCAGGGTGTCGGCGGCGCCCTCATTGCCGAGGCGAAGAGCTGGCTTGCCGCCCGCGGGGCGGCAGGCTGCATCCTGACGGGGGATCCCGGCTACTATCCCCGGCATGGCTTCCTGCCGGCGCCAGAGCACGCGCCGGAGGCCGAACCGGCCGAGTTCTTCATGGTCCTGCCCCTGGCGGGCGACATCCCGCCCGGCCGGTTCCGCTTCCACCCGGCCTTCGGGGCCTGAGCGGGCGTGGGAACCCTCCGCCTCGGGAAGGCCGCCTTACGCATGACGCTTCGGGTCTTGCGCCGGCCTCATTCCTGCCAGAGTTTACCGCACAACATGCGTCCGACTCACACCTGTGCGCGGCGCCTGCAGGCGGAAAATCGGAGACGTCATCATGTCCAAACGTAGACTGACTACCATCGCCCTTGCGATGGCGTGCGCAGGCCTTGGCGGCGGCGCTGCGTTCGCTCAGGGCGCGGGCGTCTACGCCCGCGCTTACGGCGGGCTTTCAACCCTCAACAGTACGGATGTAAGCTTCAAATCCGGACTGCCCGGCCCGCCTTCGACCGACAAGATCAGTTTCGACAGCGGCCTCCTGGTCGGCGCCGCACTTGGCTACGACTTTGAGGGTCCCTGGAAGGCGGAAATCGAGTACGCCTATCGCTCCAGCGACGTGAGACGTCTGCCCGTCAGCCTTGCTCAGAGCGGCGACTTTGCGTCGACCGCCATCATGGTCAACGGCCTCTACAGCTTCGGCGAGGTTGGCCCTCTTCGTCCCTATGTCGGGGCCGGCGCGGGCTTCAGCCCTGAGCTGGACCTCGATCTCACCAGCAGCGGACCTTCCGCGCCTCCGCCCAGCGCCCTGGGCAACTACTCCCGCTCCGGTCGCTTCGCCTATCAGGGCATCGCCGGGGCGGAGCTCCCGCTCACCGATCGCTGGACAGGCTTCGGCGAGTTCCGAGTCTTCGCCATCGACAGCCCCAGTCTTCGCAGCTCCAGCAAGACCCTGAAGGCGGACTACCAGACCATCGACCTCCTGGTCGGCGTCTCGCGGCGGTTCTAGTCCGGGCCCGACGCGCTGCGCGCGAACGAAGCCCGGCTCCGCAGTCCCCCGCCGTCCGCCTCGTTGCAGCGCCTGAAGGCCGCCCGCTGAAGCGTCTTCGACCGGAAAACGCCTGCAGTGGGCTTCGGTGGCTGTGGTCGGGACAACCGGCAGCGGCCCCTTTTCGCATCCTGGCCCCGCGAGGTTCACATCCGCCCCGCAAGGGGCTAAGGCCTTTTCGCCGTCCCCACCGGGCGGCGTCTGTTGCGGGAGGGCGCCATGAGCCGCCGGGTCCATGTGCTGAACGGTCCGAACCTGAACCTGCTGGGCCAGCGGGAGCCGCACCTCTACGGCTCGCGCACCCTGGCCGATGTCGAGGCCCTGTGCCGCGCGGCGGCGGGCCGGCATGGCTTCGACCTGGACTTCCGGCAGACCAACCGCGAGTACGAGATGATCGACTGGATCCAGGCGGCCCGGAAGGACGCCGGCCTGGTGATCAATCCCGCCGGCTTCAGCCACTTCTCGGCGCCCGTGCTCGACGCCCTGAAGATGTGCGAAGGCCCGGTGGTGGAGGTGCACATCTCCAACATCCACAAGCGCACGGTGGAGGCCGACTGGCGCGGTCACTCCATCATGAGCGCGGGGGTGACCGGGGTGATCGCCGGCCTGGGCGTCCAGGGCTATGTCCTGGCCCTCGACTACCTCGCCCTGGCGCTGTCGGGCGAGGCCTGAGGCCGGCCGGCGCCGTCCCGGCGCCCCCGGGAAGTCTTGCGCCGCCCGCCCGCCCGCCGTCATATGCCGAAGTGAGGAATGACGCGGCGCAGGCCGCGCGGGAGGAGGGGCCATGACCCGGGAGATCGGTGACTACGACCTGATTGTGGTGGGTGGCGGGATCGGCGGCGGGGCGCTGTCGACCGTCATGGCCCGCGCCGGGAGCCGGGTGCTGCTCCTTGAGCAGACCGAGACCTATGTCGACCGGGTGCGCGGCGAGTGGATCGCCCCCTGGGGGGTGGTCGAGACCCACACCCTCGGCCTCTATGACACCCTTATGGCGGCGGGCGGCCACCACCTCCGCCGCCACATCACCTATGACGAGACCCTGTCCCCGAGGGCGGCCGAGGCGGCGCCCCTGCCCCTGGACATCTTCGCCCCCGGCGTGCCCGGGCCCCTGTGCCTGCGCCATCCCGTCCACTGCCAGGCCCTGTTCGATGCGGCGAAGGCTGCAGGCGCCGACGCCCGCCGGGGCGTGGCGGTGACCGGCCTCCGGACGGGGACGGACCCCTGCGTGATCTTCGAGGACGCCGGCGAAACCTTCCTGGCCCGGGCTCCCCTGGTGGTGGGCGCCGACGGCCGGACCTCGATGGTGCGCGAGGCGGCGGGCATTCCCCTGCACCAGGATGCGCCCCACCACTGGTTCGCCGGCCTGCTGGTCGAGGGCGTCGAGGGTTGGCCCGAGGACACCCAGGCCATCGGCACGGAAGGAGACTTCGGCTTCCTGGCCTTCCCGCAGGGTGAAGGCAAGGTGCGCGTCTATGGCGGGTTCGCCCTGGACCAGGCCCGGCGGTTCCAGGGTCCGGATGGCGCCCGCCGCTTCCTGGACGCCTTCGCCGTCTCCTGCAGCCCTGGGAACGCCCGCCTCGTGGCCGGGCGGCCCGCCGGCCCCGTCGGCGCCTTCATCAACGCGGATTCCTGGACCGACAAGCCCTTCGCCATGGGCGCGGTGCTGGTGGGCGATGCGGCGGGCTGGAACGACCCGATCATCGGCCTGGGCATGTCGATCACCTACCGGGACGTCCGGATCGTCTCCGACCTCCTGAAGTCGGTTCCCGCCGGCCGGGTCCCGGACTTTTCGTCCTACGCCGCCGAGCGCGCCGAGCGCATGCGGCGGCTCAGGTTCACCGCCCGGATCCAGGCCGCCCTGGACATGGAGTTCGGCCCCGAGGCCGCGGCGCGCCGGAAGGACCTTCATCACCGCTCCCGGGCCGACCCCGGCCTCAAGGCGCACGCCTTTGCGGTCATGGCGGGTCCGGAGACGGTGCCGGCGGAGCTCTTTACCGAGGCCCACAGGGCCCGGGTCCTGGGACTTGCGGGGGCCGCCCCATGAGCGGGATCGACATCGCCGCCTACAACGCCGACTGGCTGAAGGCCTGGACGGACAAGGACGTGGACCGGCTTTGCGGCTTCTACGCCGCGGACTGCATCTACCAGGACCCGCAGACGGCGGCGGGCCTGAAGGGCAATGACGCCCTGCGCGCCTACCTTACGGGCCTGTTCGCGGCCACGCCGTCCATGACCTATTCCCCGGACGAGGTCTGGCCGATCCCGGGCGGCTTCTGCGGCCGCTGGTACTGCGAGATCGGCGAGGGCGGCGCCCTCGGCCGGATCCGCGGCTTTGACATGGTCCTGCTCGACGGCGACCGCATCACCCACAACGAAGTCTACGTGCATAACCTCCCATGACCCGTCCCGATATCCGCGAACCCGGCGACATCGACGCCGCCTGGCTGACCGCCGTCCTCGCCGCCGGCGGGGTGGACGCCGAGGTCCGCAGCTTCACCGCCCGCCAGGTGGGGACCGGCCAGATCGGCGACAGCGTCCGCTTCACGCTCGACTACGCCCGGCGTGGCGACGGCGCCCCGGACTCCCTGGTGGGCAAGTTCCCCTCGGCCGGGGCGGAGAGCCGGGCCACCGGCGTGGCCCTGGGCAACTACCTGCGCGAGGTCCGCTTCTACCAGCACCTTGCGCCCAAGGCCCTGGTGCATACGCCCCGCTGCTGGTTCACCGACGTCGACGAGGCGACCCACAACTTCGTCCTGATGATGGAGGACCTGGCTCCCGCCGGGCAGGGCGACCAGCTGCGCGGGGTGACCCTCGAGCAGGCCCGCCTGGTCACGGTGCAGGCCGGCCTCCTCCACGCCTCGCACTGGGGCGACGATGGGCTGGACGACCTGCCCTGGGTGTCGGGCGCCAAGGCCGCCCCCTCCTCCCCCGTAGGTGACGACGCCGTGGCCATGCTCTGGGCGGGTTTCAAGGACCGCTACGCCGAACGCCTGAAGCCGGAATGGACCGAGGTCGGGGACTGGGTCTCGACCCGCTATTCCTGGCTGGGCCAGAGGCACGACGGGCCCCGCTGCCTGACCCACAACGACTTCCGCCCCGACAACATGATGTTCGCCTCACCGGAGGGCGGTTATCCCGTCACCGTCCTGGACTGGCAGTCCTTCGCCTACGGGGCGGGGCCCACGGACCTGGCCTACTTCCTGGCCGGCGCCCTGCCGGGGGAGGTCCGCCGGGCCCATGAGGACGAGCTCCTGAAGCTCTACCTCGACACCCTCACCGCCCACGGCGTCAGCGGCTACGCCATGACCGACCTGCGGCGGCACTACGGCCAGGGCGCCTACCTGTTGTTCCTGACCGCCTTCTTCGCCGCCATGGTCGTGACCCGCACGGCCCGCGGCGACGACATGTTCATCCAGATGCTGGGCAGCGCCGCCGATCACATGATCGAGCACGGCGCCATGAGGGACTGACCCCCGCCCCTGAACCCCGGAGTTCTTCCCTTGACCGATCTCGTCACCGTCCGCGACGAAGGCCACGTCCGCTACATCACCCTCAACCGGCCCGAGAAGAAGAACGCCATCTCCCTGGAGCTCGCCTGGGGCGTGATACAGGCCGTGCGCGCCGCCGCCGCCGACGACAATGTCTGGGTGGTCGGCCTGACCGGCTCGGGCGACGCCTTCTGCGCCGGCCTGGACCTGACGCCGGGCGCCAAGCCCTACACGCCCCTGACGCCCCAGGCCGCCCAGCTGGACGACATCGGCTGGGTGGGCCAGTTCGTCCTGACCCTGCGCAAGACCTGCGACAAGCCGGTGGTCGGCGGGATCAACGGGGTGGCCGTGGGGGCGGGCCTGGGCCTGGCCATGGCCTGCGACGTGCGCCTGGTGGCCCACTCGGCGCGGCTGATGGCCGGCTACACCCGGATCGGCGGCTCGCCCGACGCGGGCCTGACCATCACCCTGCCCCAGGCCATGGGCTATGAGCGCGCCATGCGCTTCATGATGGAGAACCGCACCGTCACCGGCGAGGAGGCCGTCGCCTGGGGGCTGGCCGGAGAGGCG
The DNA here is from genome assembly GCA_947456005.1 of Caulobacteraceae bacterium. Lineage (GTDB taxonomy): Bacteria > Pseudomonadota > Alphaproteobacteria > Caulobacterales > Caulobacteraceae > Phenylobacterium. The sequence continues at coordinate 6,644 of CANGRP010000040.1, read as the reverse complement.
GTGGCCGACGCCGATTTCCAGGAGCGTTTCGAGGCCTACTGTCAGGGCCTCTGCGCCTGGTCGCCCATCACCCTGCGCCTTCTGAAGCGCGGCATGGTCAAGTCCTACGAGACCCCCGATCCTGAGGTGCAGCTGCGCTACGAGGTCTCCAACATCCGCATCGCCTTCGCCAGCGAGGACGCCAAGGAGGCCCGCCAGGCCTTCTTCGAGAAGCGCTCGCCGGTCTTCAAGGGCCGCTGAGGCCTATCTGCGGCCCCTGCGCGACTTCGCGGCGTCTGCGACGGCGACGACGGGGTCGGCGTCGGCGGCGAGGCCGGTCTTCGAGGCCGCCAGGGCCAGGACCCCCTTCTGGAACCGGAAGGCGTCCACGGCCAGGTAGCCGCCTGATCCTGCTGACCGGGCGACCACCAGGATCTCGGGCGCGCCGTCCCGGTCGATGTCCGCGAACTTCAGGGCCTCAAGAGTTCCGTCCCGGGGGCGGACGGCGCCGGCGACGAAGGCGTCGAAGGGGAAGGAGGGATCGCCCGCCCTGTAGAGCCGCAGGGCGTAGCTACCGGTGCTGCGCGGCTCGCCCTCACCCTCGTCGGCGACGACGTTGACGCCAAGGGCCTCGTCGGAGCCGTTCAGGACGATGCGGTTGAGGTCTGCGGCCGTCGCTGGCGCGGCGACGATGAGGGCGGCGGCGATCACGGCGGATCTGAGCATGACGGCAGTCTCCAGGAATCAGCCGGCGCGGTCGGCGGCGCCATAGGTCAGGGCCACGAAGACGTCCTCGAGGCTCGGGTCTTCTGTCGCCACGTCACGGACCGACAGGCCGGCGGCCCGGACGGCGGCCAGGACCTGCTCGACGCTGGATTCACCCGTCCGGTAGGTGACGGAGAAGGCGCCTCCCGGACGCTGGCGGGTCTCGAAGCCGGGCAGGGAGGGCGCGGCGTCCACCGGCGTCTCGGGAGTCACGACGACAGCGCGGGTGTCGATCCGGCCCAGGAGGTCGGCGGTGGCCTCGCAGGCCACCACCTCGCCCCGGTTGATGATGGCGATCCGGTCGCAGAGCTCCTGCGCCTCCTCCAGGTAGTGGGTGGTCAGGACGATGGTCACGCCCTTCTGGTTCAGCTCCACCACATAGCGCCAGAGCTGTCGGCGCAGCTCGACGTCCACACCGGCGGTGGGCTCGTCCAGTATGAGGACCGGAGGGTTGTGGGTCATCGCCTTGGCGACCATCAGGCGCCGCTTCATGCCGCCGGACAGCTGGCGGACATAGGCCTCGGCCTTGTCGGCCAGGCCGAGGGCGGTGAGCAGCTCCATGGACCGGCGTTCCTTGGGGGGTACGCCGTACATGCCGGCCTGGACCTCGAGGGATTCCCGGGGCGTGAAGAAGGGGTCGGCGGCGATCTCCTGGGGCACCACGCCGATGGCGGCCCGGGCGTCCCGCGGGCGCTCGTCGATGTCCCGGCCCCAGATCTTCACCGTGCCGGAGGTCTTGCGCACAAGGCCGGCCAGGATGTTGATGAAGGTCGACTTGCCGGCGCCGTTCGGGCCCAGGAGGCCGAAGACCGACCCGCTCGGCACCAGGAGGTCGATCCCCTTCAGGGCCTGCATCTGAGGCGTCGTCTTGGTCGCCGCATAGGTCTTGACCACGTTCCGGGCCTCGATGGCGTAGTCGGGCAGGCTCATGGCGACCTCCGGGGCTCCGGCGCATTGACGACGAAAGCCGGGGTCGCATACCTAGAGCCTGCCCGGGCCGCCGCCAAGCGCTCCCGGCGAGGGAGATCCCCAATGGCCCGCAAGACCGCTTCGCCCGTCCCGACCCCGCCGACCGTCGGCCCCGCGCCGGAAGTCGTCCGCGTCCACGCCCACAGGGTGGCCTGTGACGGCGTCGGCGGCGCCCTGGGCCATCCGCGCGTCTACCTGGACCTCGGGGTCGACGGGACGGTGGACTGTCCTTACTGCGACCGCCGCTTCGTCCTCGACGAGGGCCATGGCGACGACGCGCCCGGTGTCTACGAGGTCTCGGGCGGCCACTGACCCGCCAACCTGGGATCGACCGCCCGGCCACCGCCCTCTAGGATCGCGGCCATGAGCGACGCCCCCCTCCGCCTGTACCTCGTCGACGGCTCCGGATTCATCTTCCGGGCCTTCCACGCCCTGCCGCCCCTGACCCGCAAGTCCGACGGCCTGCCGATCGGGGCGGTCTCCGGCTTCTGCAACATGCTGTGGAAGCTGCTGGTGGACATGAAGGCCCAGCCCGATGCGCCGACGCACCTGGCGGTGGTGTTCGACCATTCCGAGAAGACCTTCCGGAACAAGATCTATCCCGAATACAAGGCGCACCGGCCGCCGGCCCCCGAGGATCTGGTCCCCCAGTTCCCCCTGGTGCGCGAGGCGACCCGCGCCTTTGGCGTCCACGCCCTGGAGCAGCCGGGCTTCGAGGCCGACGACCTGATCGCCGCCTATGCGCGCCAGGTCCGCGAGGCGGGTGGTCAGGTGACCATCATCTCCTCCGACAAGGACCTGATGCAGCTGGTGGGCGACCAGGTCACCATGCTCGACACCATGAAGAACGTCCGCATCGGGCCGGACCAGGTGGTCGAGAAGTTCGGCGTCCTTCCCGACAAGGTCGTGGAGGTCCAGGCCCTGTGCGGCGATCCGGTGGACAATGTCCCCGGCGCCCCCGGCATCGGGGTGAAGACCGCCGCCCTGCTGATCAACGAGTACGGCGACCTGGAGACCCTGCTCGCCCGCGCCGGCGAGATCCGCCAGGACAAGCGCCGGCAGATCCTGCTGGAGTTCGCCGACCAGATCCGCCTGTCCCGACAGCTGGTCCAGCTGGACGACCGGGCGCCCCTGCCCTCGGCCCTCGAAGAGCTGGCTGTGGCCGATCCCGACCCCGACGCCCTGGCCGCCTTCCTGCAGGAGATGGAGCTGAACACCCTGGGCCGGCGGGTGGCGGGGGCGCACCTGGCGGCGAAGGCCCAGGCGCCCGCCGACCAGACCGCCGCCGCCGAGCCTGTGGACGTCGCCGCCTACGCCTGCGTCCGGGACCTGGCGACCCTGGACGTCTGGATCGCCCGGGCCCGGGCGGCCGGAATCATCGCCTTCGACACCGAGACCGACGCCCTGGGCTCAGCGACGGCCGGCCTGGTGGGGGTCTCCCTGGCCACGGGGCCCGGCGAGGCCTGCTACATTCCGCTCGCCCACGAGCCTGAGCCCGGACTCGCCCTCGACGCTCCCGGCGACCTGACCCAGATTCCGATGGAGGCCGCGCTGACGGCCCTCAAGCCCCTCCTGGAGGACCCCTCGGTCCTCAAGGTCGGCCAGAACGCCAAGTACGACCTCGGCGTCCTGTCGCGTTACGGCATCGGCGTGGCGCCGATCGAGGACACCATGCTGATCAGCTACGTCCTGGAAGCGGGCCTGCATGGCCACGGCATGGACGAGCTGTCGCGCCTGCACCTGGGCCACAGCCCCATCCCCTTCAAGCAGGTGGCGGGGACCGGCAAGGCCCAGAAGAGCTTCCGCCATGTGGCCCTGGAGCCGGCGACCGCCTATGCCGCCGAGGACGCCGACGTGACCTTGCGGCTCTATCGGGTCCTGCGCCCCCGGCTCCGGAAAGAGGGCCTGCTGACGGTCTATGAGACCCTGGAGCGTCCCCTGCCGCCGGTTCTGGCGGCCATGGAGAACGCCGGGGTCCGCGTTGATCCCGACCGCCTGCGCCGGCTGTCCAACGACTTCTCGGTGCGCATGGGCGAGCTGGAGGCCGAGGCCCACCGGCTGGCCGGCCACCCCTTCAATCTGGGCAGCCCCAAGCAGGTGGGCGAGGTCCTCTACGGCCAGATGGGCCTGGAATCCCGCCGGACCACCGCCACGGGCGCCCAGGGCACGGACGCCTCGGTGCTCGAGGAGCTGGCCGCCGAGGGCCACGCCCTGCCCAGGGTCCTGCTCGACTGGCGCCAGCTGTCCAAGCTGAAGGGCACCTATACCGACGCCCTCGCGGCGGCCATCGCACCCTCCACGGGGCGGGTCCATACGTCCTACGCCCTGGCCTCCACCACCACGGGCCGGCTGTCGTCCACTGACCCCAACCTTCAGAATATCCCCATCCGCACGGAGGAGGGGCGCAAGATCCGCCAGGCCTTCGTCGCCGAGCCGGGCAACGTCCTGATCAGCGCCGACTACAGCCAGATCGAACTGCGCCTCCTGGCCCATGTGGGCGACATTCCCCAGCTGAAGGACGCCTTCGCCCGGGACCTCGACATCCACGCCATGACGGCCTCCGAGGTCTTCGGGGTTCCCATCGAGGGCATGCCCGCCGAGATCCGCCGGCGGGCCAAGGCCATCAACTTCGGCATCGTCTACGGCATCTCCGCCTTCGGCCTGGCCGCCCAGCTCTCCATCCCGAGGGAAGAGGCCGGAGACTATATCCGCACCTATTTCGAGCGCTTCCCCGGGATCCGGGCCTACATGGACCAGGCCAAGGAGACGGCGCGGCGGCAGGGCTATGTGACCACCCTTTTCGGGCGTCGCGTGCACATCCCCGCCGTCCAGGCCCGCAGCCAGGCCGAGCGCGCCTTTGGCGACCGGGCGGCGATCAACGCCCCGCTCCAGGGCGCGTCAGCCGACATCATCCGCCGGGCCATGATCCGGATGCCGGCCGCCCTCGCCGCAGCGGGCCTGAAGACACGGATGCTGCTCCAGGTCCACGACGAACTCGTCTTCGAGGCCCCCGAGGCTGAGGCCGCCGCTGCGGGCGAGGTGATCCGCCGGATCATGGCCGGCGCCGCAGAGCCCGCCGTCGCGCTTTCGGTTCCCCTGAAGGTCGAGGTGAACGCCGCGGCCAACTGGGACGACGCGCATTGAGCGTCCCGCCGTCATGCGCCCGTCATGCGATCCGGTTTCCGTCCCGGTGTGCACCTCACCCCCGTTACGGAATTCCGCCATGCCCCTGAACCGACTGCTGATCTCCGCCCTTGGGCTCGCCCTGGCCGCCCCCGCCCTGGCGCACGAGACGGGCGCGCCGCACGGCGGCCATGAGGACGGCCGGGCCTGGCTGGCGGGGGATCACCATGTCCACTCCCAGTTCAGCGTCGACTGGAAGCCGGCTGCGGATCCCGCCCAACCGCCGGAGCCGGTGATTGGCGGCGACTCGAACAACACCATCCCCACCAACGCCCGCATGGCCCGCAAGTACGGCCTGTCGTGGATGGCGGCGACGGACCACGGGGGACCGAACCACTCCCGCGTGAACCGGGACCTCGCCTACCCCGAGGTCCTGAAGGCCCGCCGGGAGGTCTCCGACCTGATCCTCTTCTTCGGCCTGGAGCTGAACACCCCGGGCGCAGACCATTCCAGCATCATCGTCCCCAACAGCCCCCAGGAGCGGGAGGACCTGACGGACCTTGAGCGCCGCTTCGACAAGTTCGAGGCCTGGCCCCTGGACCCGGCCCGCGACCAGGAGGGACGGATGGTCGAGGCCCTCACCTACATGAAGGCCCTGCCGCGGCCGCCCGTGGTCATCGCCCATCATCCGTCCCGCTCGGCCAAGGGGCTGGGCCAGTACGGCCAGACGACCCCGGCTGAACTGCGCGACTGGAACGATGCGGCGCCGCAGGTTTCCGTCGGGATGGAGGGCGCGCCCGGCCACCAGGCGGCGGGGCTCAATCCTGACGGGTCGCCGCGCACGGAGGAGAAGAGGGGCGCCTACCGACAGCATCCCACCTACGGCGGCTTCGATCAGATGACCGCGCGGGTTGGCGGGTTCTGGGACTCCATGCTTGGCGAGGGGCGCCGGTGGTGGATCACCGCGACGTCGGATTCTCACCGCCATTACACGGATGGCGGGATCGACTTCTGGCCCGGCGAGTACGCCAAGACCTATGTCAGGGCCGCCCGGACGCCCGACGATATTCTCGACGGTCTCCGCAACGGCCGGGTCTTCGTCTCGACCGGAGACCTGGTGTCGGCCGTCGACCTGGAGGTCCGCCCGGTGACCCGGGGCGCCCAGGCGGCAGGGATCGGCGGCGAGGTCACGGTCGCGCGGGGGCAGGACGTGCGCATCACCTTGCGTGTCCGGGATCCCTCCGGCGAGAACTTTGGCGGTCGCGCGCCGGAGGTGAAGCGGATTGACCTGATCCGCGGCGACCTGACCGGTCCGGCGCCAAGCCGGTCTGCGGACGAGAACCCCACCGCCCGAGTCGAGCGTCGCTTCACCTCCGCCGACTGGGTCCGCGAGGGCGAGGTCATCACCCTGACCACGACCCTGCGCAACGTCCAGACCTCCGGCTACATCCGTCTGCGCGGAACCGGGACCGATGACGCCGAGCCGGCGATGGACGTTCCCGGCGAGAATCCCTGGGACGACCTCTGGTTCTACGCCAACCCGGTGTTCATCAGGGTCCGGTGATGACCCCGGACCCGGACCTCGCCCCGGAGCCGGTTCCGGAAAGCCTCGCCGCCTGTCGCCGTCTCGACAGGGATGACCCCCTCTCGGCCCTGGCGGGGCGATTCCGCCTGCCCGCCGGCGTCGTCTACCTGGACGGAAACTCCCTCGGGCCCCTGCCGCGCGCGTCCGAGGCGGCGGTCCGCAGGGCGACTGCGGGCGAGTGGGGCCGGTCCCTGGTGCGCGGCTGGAACGACGATGACTGGAT
>CANGRP010000039.1 GCA_947456005.1 Caulobacteraceae bacterium | reverse complement strand
TCTTCCGATCTAAAACCGCGTCCGGCCAGGCGTCGACCCTGGCGGTCAGGGCCTGGCCTTCCTTCACCGAGGCCAGGAAGCGATCCGGAACCTGGAAATCGACCCGGACCGCCGAAAGGTCATCCAGGGTCACAATGGCGGCCCCGGGGTTGATGATCGCGCCCGGCGCGATATCAGACAGGCCGACCACGCCGGCGAAGGGCGCCCGGATGACGCGGTCGCCCAGCCGGGCCTCGGCGGCGCCCACGTCGGCGACGGCGGTCTTCCAGGCGGCTTCATACTGGTCCACGGCCGCGACAGAGGCATAGCCCTGCTGGCCGAGGGTCCGCCAGCGCTCATAGGCCCGGCGGGCCTGGACCTCCCGGGCGCGGGCCTGGGCGAGGGCGGCGTCCTGCTCGTTGGTCTTGAGCTCTACAAGGACCTGCCCCTTGGCGACCCTCTGGCCTGAGGTGAACAAGACCCGGCTGACCAACTGAGTGGTCGCCGCGGACAGGGTCACCGACTGGCGCCCCTTGGCGACGCCGAGAAGCTCGAGCCGGTCGGTAAAGGTGCGGGTGATCGGGCTGACGAGGGCGACCTGGGGCACATCCCCCCTTGGACCGCCGCGCGAAGCTCGGCCCAGCGCTGCGCCACCCGCCGCCCCGGAGGCCCCCGGGGGGCCATCCTGGGCAGGCCGCCTGTCGGACAGGAACTTGAACCCGCCCGCCGTCAGCATCAGCAGGATCAGGCCAAGCGCAATGGCGAGGAAGTAATGCCGTCTCAGCACGGTCTCAAAAACTCCGAAGCCCAGACCCGTCCTGAGGCGTCATTCAGACATTACGGCCGCTTCCTAAGCCGCCGCTCCACCGGCGTCCACCCCGGACGGGGCTTCAACAGCCAAGGCGACCGAGGTCTGGTCGATCCGCTAAAGCCACCCGCCCGTCAGGCGTCGTAGCCCGGCATCTCGCGGTCGAGCTTGCGCAGGCATCCGGGCCAGCCCAACTTTCCGCCAATGCCGCGCCCCACCTGCCGGCGCACCTCCTCCTGGGCCGCCTCGGGGGCGATCAGGACGTTCTCGCGGCCACAGGACAGGGCCATCACCTGCTGCTTGCAGGCGCGCTCCAGGAAGAACATGCCGTTCCAGCACTCCGCCGCGCTCTCGCCCAGGGCCAGGGTGCCGTGGTTGCGCAACAGCATCAGGCTCTTGTCGCCCAAATCCGCGACCAGGCGCTCGCGCTCGTCGAGGTTCAGGGCGATGCCCTCGTAGTCATGATAGGCGAGGTGCGGGAGGCAGATCAGCGAATGCTGGGACAGGGGCAGGAGCCCCTCCTTCTGGGACGACACCGCCGCACCCTGGTCCGAGTGCAGGTGCATGACGAAATGGGCGTCCTCGCGGTTCATGTGCACCGCCGAGTGGATGGTGAACCCCGCCGGATTGATGAAGTAGGGCGTCTCCTGGAGGATGTTGCCATCCACGTCGATGCGGACCAGGGACGACGCCGTGATCTCGTCGAACAGCATTCCGTAGGGATTGATCAGGAAGTGGTGCTCTGGCCCCGGAATCCGGGCCGAGATGTGGGTGTAGATCATGTCGTCCCACCCGTGCAGGGCCGCGAGGCGGTACAGGGCCGCCAGGTCCACCCGGGCCTGCCATTCCTCTTCGCTTACCTTGCCCTTGAGCGAGACAATGCCCGCAACCGAACCGTCCGCCATGGCGGCCTCCCCGTGTCTGATCTTCAGGAGCGGAGGGTCGCCCCGGCGACGGCAAAGGTCAAGGCCGGCGGTAGGTTCTAGCCGTCGGACCGAATGCGGGAAACCGAGCGAAGCCAGGCGGCGTAGGCGTTGTCCGCCGAACCCGCCGCCCCCTGCGGCGCGAGCCGGGTGGTCTGCGGGCGAGCCGAGGCCGCGTCAGCCGCGGTCGCAAACAACCCGCAGCCCAGCCCAGCAAAGAGGGCGGCGCCCAGGGCGGTGGTTTCCTCGTAGGCGGCGCGGCCCACCGGCATCCGGGTCCTGTCGGCGAGCTTCTGGCAGAACCAGGCCGAGCGCGACATGCCTCCGTCGACCCGGAGTTCAGCATCTGGGCCAAAGGCTTCGGGCGCATCCAGCCGCATGGCCTCGATCAGGTCGCGGGTCTGGAAGGCCGCGGCTTCGAAGGCGGCGTCGGCGATCTCGGGAAGGCCTGTGTCCCGTGTCATGCCGAGGAGGCCTGCGCGGGCGTCAGGGTCCCACCAGGGCGCCCCAAGGCCGGTGAAGGCAGGGACCAGGGTCACGCCGTGGCCAGGTCGGGCCCGGCGGGCCAGGGCCTCGACCTCGGCGCCTCCTCCGGGGACCCCAAGCCCCTCGTTCACCCATTGCAGGGCGGCTCCCGCCACAAAGATCGAACCCTCAAGGGCGTAGGTCGACCTGCCCTCAAGTCGGGCCGCCACCGTCGTCAGGAGGCGGGCGGAAGACCGCGCCGCCATCTCGCCGGTGTTGAGAAGCAGGAAGCATCCTGTCCCGTAGGTGGCCTTCATCTCACCCGGGCGGATGCAGCCCTGGCCCATCAGGGCCGCCTGCTGGTCCCCTGCGACGCCCCGGATCGCGATGGCGCCGCCCAGCAGTTCAGGGAGGGTGCTTCCATAGTCGTCGGCGCAGTCCATCACCCTCGGCAGGAGGGCGCGCGGCACCCGGAAGAGGCCCAGGAGCTCATCGGACCAGTCCTGGGCGTGGATGTCGAAGAGCAGGGTCCGGGAGGCGTTGGTGGCGTCCGTGGCGTGCACCGCCCCACCGGTCAGCTTCCAGATCACCCAGGTGTCCATGGTCCCGGCCAGCAATTCGCCGGCCTCCGCCCGAGCCCGCAGGCCCGGCTGGCTGTCGAGGATCCAGGCCAGCTTGGTGGCGGAAAAATAAGGGTCCAGCAAGAGGCCGGTCAGCGCCGTCACCCCGGTCTCGACACCCTGGGCCCGGAGCGCCTCGCACTCGGGGGCTGTCCGGCGGTCCTGCCAGACAAGCGCCCGTCCCACCGGCTCGCCGGTCCGCCGATCCCAGACGACGACCGTCTCGCGCTGGTTGGTGATCCCGATCGCGGCCACCTGCGACGGGCTGACACCGGCGCGCCCGAGCACGCCCCTCAGCACCTTCACCGAGGCCGAGAAGATCTCGTGGGCGTCGTGTTCGACCTCGCCATCCCCCGGATAGTGCTGCGCAAGGGGCTCTCCAAGGCTGGCCACCTCGACGCCCCGGCCGTCGAAAAGGATGGCGCGTGTCGAAGTCGTGCCCTGGTCCAGGCTCAGGAGAAACACGGAAGGCAAGACATCCCTCAACTTTCAGTTCAAGTTACTCTATAGGTTGACGACGGCAGCGGCAGGAGCCGCCCCGTTGCAGTGGACGACAACTCCGCTGATGGGTGCATTTGGACGACCTCGGAGGAGGCTTCTTGGGCGACAGGGTGGACGAGATCATGGCCCTCGCCAAGAGCCGCAACACTGCGGATCGCGAGCGCTTGCTCGTTCGGCTCGTGGACATGTGCTATCAAAGCGCCGACGACCTCCGCACGCCGCGGGTGCAGGCCCTGCTGTCCCAGGTCTTCTTCGATCTGGTGTTCCAGGCGGAGTACGACATCCGCCTCAGGCTGGCCGAGAACATCGCATCGGCGGACTGGGCCCCTTCCGCCCTGATCAACATCCTGGCGTTCGACGACATCGAGATCGCCCGTCCGATCATCGCCCGAAGCCCGATCCTGGAGGATCCCGACCTGATTCGGCTGCTCGTCGAGGCGACCCTCGAGCATCAGATCGAAGTGGCCCGCCGCCCGGGCATCAGCCCCAAGGTGGTGGAGGCCATCCTGAGTGCGGGCCGGCCTGAGGTCATGACCGCCCTCGCTGGGAATGAGGCCGCGCAGGTCTCCGAGGATCATCTTTACGATCTCGTCCAGAAGGCCGAAGAGATCGCCAGCCTGCGGACGCCCCTGGCCGAGCACCCCCGCCTGAACGACGAGCTGGCGGGCTATCTCTACGCCTGGGTCGGAGCGGCGCTCCAGAAGTCTCTCGCCACCCGCTTCGAGCTGAACACCAAGGCCCTGGACGCCGCCGTGTCCGCCTCGGTACGGCAGGCCAAGGACGGCGGACCCAAGCTAAAGACGTTGCAGCCCGAGGAGAGCGAGGAGGAACGGCGGGACCGCCAGCTCGTCGCCAAGCTCGACATGTCTGGGCAACTGCGTCCGGGCTACCTTATCAAGGCCCTGAAGGAGAAGCGCGTGTCCCTCTTCGTGGCCGCGCTCGCTGCACTGGGTCGCTTCGAGCCCCCTGCCGTCCGCAAGGCGGTGGACGGGACATCCGCCGAATCCCTGGCCCTTGCCTGCGCTTCCGTCGGCGTCGACCGCACGGTCTTCCCCACCCTGCTGGCGCTCGTGCGCGAGAACAACAAGGGCCTGCCCGGCGGTGGCGATGAGGGCGACAGGCGGGCCTACCAGGCCTTTGCCCAGACCAATCCGAAATCAGCGGCGACCCTCTTCCGGAAAGCCACGTCGGAAAGCTGAGGCATCAGTCCATTGACCTCTTCGTCCCCGCCCGCGCGGCCGAGGCTGACATTCTTGAGCAGCGATCGTCCGGAAGCGATGGAAGCCCGTGAACGGCTGGCCGCCGCCTACGGTGATGTCCCTCCGGAGGACGCGGACGTCATTGTGGCTCTCGGCGGTGACGGCTTCATGCTGGAGGTTCTTCACCTGCCCCTGGCGCGACGTATCCCGATCTACGGGATGAACCGGGGTTCGGTCGGCTTCCTGATGAACGACTTCGAGGCGGACGACCTCGCCGGACGGATCGCTGTCGCCGAGCGAGCGGAGATTCATCCGCTGACCATGACGGCGGTGGACGCCGCGGGACATCGGTTCACCGCCATGGCCATCAACGAGGTGTCCCTCCTCCGGCAGACCCGCCAGACCGCCAAGCTGCGCATCCTGATTGACGGCAAGGTGCGTCTGGCCGAGCTGTCCTGTGACGGCGCACTCGTCGCCACGCCAGCGGGCTCGACAGCCTACAATCTGTCGGCCCACGGGCCGATCATCCCACTGGAGGCGAGGGTCCTCGCCCTCACCCCCATCAGCGCCTTCCGGCCGCGGCGATGGCGCGGGGCCCTTCTGCCGCACGCCGCCCGGGTCTGCTTCCAGGTGCTCGAAGCCGACAAGCGGCCGGTCAGCGCCGTGGCGGATAACTTTGAGGTCCGTGACGTTGTCGAGGTGCATGTGACCGAGGATCGGGAGGTCTCCATGACCATGTTGTTCGACGCCGGGCGCGGTCTCCAGGAAAGGGTGCTGGCAGAACAGTTTTCCGTCTGAGCAGTTGCACGGGTCGTTAACTGCGCCAGGCTAAGCTCGTGCAAGTCGGAACTCTCAGGTGGAGCAGGACTCGCCATGACGGCTTCAGGTTCAAAACGTCCCCGGATTGACAATGACGCCGTGGCCCGGGCGGAGGCCGCCCTTGCGGCCATGTCCGTGAACTTTGAGGACTGGCTGCAGGCCGAGATCACCCGGCTCAGCACCGCCATGTCGATGGTCCACGCCGAGGGACGCTCCGAAACCAGCATGGAGGCGTTGTATCACCGCGCCCATGACCTGAAGGGCTTGGGCGCCACCTATGGCTATCCGATCATCTCCCAGATCTCGGGAACCCTCTGCCGCCTGATCGGCAGCGCCGAGAAGCGCCTGACCTCTCCCCTCCCCCTCATCGAGGTTCATGTGGAGGCCATCAAGGCCGCCGCCCGCAACAAGATCACCACGGACGAGGACGCCATCGGTCGGGCGCTGGTGAAGGAGCTGGAAATCAAGGTCGCCGCCTTCGATCCCGAAGACTGAGCGTCCGGCTTCCCGCCGTCCAGGCGCCTACATCACCCTGTCCAGAGGCTCGGCCACCTCGCCGTATCCCGCCTCCGGTGGAAGCGTCAGGACCTTGCCCCCTGGCCGATCCTCGATGCGGGGAAGCACGGTGACCAGGGTCCGGTCCCGGGCCCGCATGAGGCAATCCTCCGCACTCGACGCCTCCGCCAGGAGCTGGACATTCATACGCGTCGGGAAGATCACCTTCCGGGCGCCCCGCTCAGCGAGATCCAGAACCTCGCGGGGCGCAATCCATTCCGCATCGACCGTCTCGCGACCGTCACAGGCGGCAAGCTGGTCCTCTGGCGCCTTCACGGCGTAGAACCAGGTGTCGAAGCGTTTCGGGGTCAGGGGGGGCGTGATCCAACGAGCGAAGACCGTCAGGGAGCTCAGGTCCAGCTTCACGCCCAGGTCCCTGACCACGTCGAGGAAGGGAAGGTCACCGACGTCCACCGCCTTTCGGATGTCCATCGGCGCCGCTTCACCCCGGAACGCCTCGCCGTCGGGGGTCCTGGCCAAGAGGATTCCCGCCTCCTCGAAGACCTCCCGGATCGCCGCGATCCGAAGAGGCCGCTGGATGGCGTCGAACTCGCCAAAGCCAAGGGTGTATTGGGACCAGGCCTCGGCGTGATCACGCTCATGGCTCTTGCCGCCCGGGAAGACCAGGGCGCCGGAGGCGAAGTCGATCTGGTGATGGCGCTTGACCATCAGGACCTCGAACGTCGGGGCGTCGCGAAGCAGCAGGATGGTGGCCGCGGGCTTGATGGCGCTGTCGGGGGCAATGTCGGTCATGACCCATGATGGGGGCCGGCGACACGGGCTGGCAAGCCTGTTGGAGGCCTCAGGCCGGCTGTGACAGCAGAACCGGATCCGCCTGCGCGCCAGGGGAACAGGCGTCAAGACGATCAATCAGGTAGGCGATGTCGTCCTGCAGAACGTTGAACTCCACCGCCTCGCAGCTCAGGAAACGCTCCAGCATCAAGGCCTAGAGACGGACCCGGTCGAGGACCCCGCCCTCGCCCTCCAGCGCCCTCCAGGCGTCAACGCCGGCCCGGAAGGCGGGATAGAGGCGCATCGGAAGGTCGGCCTTTTCATAGAGGGCCCGAAGGCCAAGAGGCCCGGCGTCGTGCACCATCAATCGGGCCCGCCGGTGCGGCACGCGGGCCAGCTCGGCCAGGCTGTGCTCCAGAAAGACCATGTGGCCATTGGCCAGCGCGCGAAGCAGGAAGGAGGGCGTCAGGCGTTCATGGGCGTTCAGATGCTTGACGAACCGCGCCGGGTCGCCGGTCAGGCCCGCCTGGTCCACCAGGTCGATGGTCGCCCGCTCATACGCCCCCACCGCGATGCCAACCGCCACCTCGGGCGGTATCTCATGCTGGCTGACCAGGTGATCAAGAACGGCGTCGCTGACCAACCGGACGAGCTTCTCGGTCACGGAAAGCGGCAGGGTCTTGCGGTAGGCCACGGCGCTGAGCACCGCCTGGGACCTCGAGAAGCGCTCGACCACGCGGACCAGGCAGCGTTCGGGAATCTCGGCGTTGTCATTGGAGCAGACCGCCTCGATCGCCCGCTCGACCCCGTGATCGACCAAGGCTTCAGAGACGGTGGAGGTGACATTTGGGCGCTTGGCGATCACCACCTGGCGGATGGGACCGCCAATCCGGGCGATCTCGGCCAGGTCCGCCTCGGTGAAGGCCGGAGATGCCGACAGTATGGGCAGGGCGACACTGTCGACATCCTTGACGAGCTTGAGGGCCAGCTTCCGGGGAATCGCGGGGGACGCCTTCAGGGTCACTGCAAGGGCGCGCCGGACGAGCTCGCACGCGTCATCGGCTAGGATGGGAAGAATCTCCTCGGCGACCTTTCGACCCTCCTCCGTAAGATAGGTGCGTTCGATCGTCAGGCAGACCTGTTCTGCCGCCTCAGCGCGCTCTTCTGGCGTGCCCCCCTTGAGGATCGTGCGGATGACCGCCTCCCGACTTCCTTGGGGCGACCTGCAATCGGCGGGTCGCCAAACCACTCTACTGGGGGCATTAATCGCGCATCAGCTTTAACAGAAATTTACTGGTCGTTTTTTTGTGATTCGTCAGAAGCCGTCGTTGAGAGTTCGGAAATCAAGGTGAGGAAATGCTGCTCAAGGGTTTGAAGGTTATCGAATTTGCCTCCTACATTGCCGCACCTGGCGCCGCGGGAATCCTGGGCGACTGGGGCGCAGACGTCATCAAGGTTGAACGTCCTGAAGGCGATCCGATGCGCCATGTCTTCGCCGACACCAAGAATGCTGTCGCCGGAAATCCCACCTTCGCCGTCGATAACCGCGGCAAGCGCGCCGTCGTCCTGGACATCTCGCGACCGGAAGGCCGGGACGCCCTCGCCCGGCTGGCCGCCACGGCGGATGTGTTCCTGACCAATGTTCGTCCCGCCGCCCTGAAGCGCGCCGGTCTCGACGAGGCGACCCTGCGCCGGGACAATCCGCGCCTGGTGTACGCCATGGTCACCGGCTACGGCCTCGAGGGCCCTGACGCCCACCTGCCCGGCTTCGACGTCACCGCATTCTGGGCGCGTTCCGGGGTCGCCCGGATGCACGCCCCGAAGGGAACAGACCCCTTCATTCTTCGCACCGGGGTGGGTGATCACACCACCTCCATGGCGACAGTCTCGGCTATTCTGGCGGCCCTCTACGAGCGCGAACAGACCGGCCACGGTCGTCTGGTGCAGACCTCCCTCCTGGCCACCGGGGTGTACACCGTCTCTTCGGATATGGCTGTGCAGCTTGCCTTCGGGCGACTGGCGTCCAACAGGCCGCGCACGGACCCCTTTGATCCCCTGGCCAATTTCTACCGCAGCTCAGACGACCACTGGTTCGTGCTCAATCCCCGCGGGGGCGGCGCCGACTGGAAGGCTCTCACCCGCGCCTGCGGACGCCCGGACCTCGCCGACGACGAGCGTTTCGCAAACGGCAGGTCTCGCCGGATCAACAGTGCGGCCCTGGTCGTGGAACTTGAAGCCGCCTTCGCCGCCTTTGACTTCCGGGAGGTGCGGGAGCGGCTGGACGCCGAGGACCTTGTCTGGGCGCCGGTCCAGACCCCCGCCGAGGTCGCAGCCGATCCCCAGGTGGCCGCCGCCGGTGGCTGGGTCGACGTCGAGGATGGCGAAGGGGGCCGTTTCCGGTCCCCCGCGGCGCCCGCCCGGTTCCCTGGCGTGGACCAGTCCGTCCGACCGCCCCCGCCGGGCCTGGGCGAGCATACCCGTGAGGTCCTGGCCGGACTGGGCTATTCCGAGGCCGAGATCGATGCGCTCTACGCCAGCGGCGCTGCCGCTTGACGCGCCGGTCTAGCCGAGGAGCGGCTCCTCTCCTCGGCGGGCCGTGGCGGAGTCCCGTCCGGAGGAGGCGTCCGCGAGGACCCGGAGCATCTCGGTAGAGAAGAGGGAGCCGCCCAGCCGCGAGCCGGGTGTTGCGTTTTCGTCCCCGCGGCCACCACCGAGGATGAGGGCCATGAGGACCTCCTGCTCGCGCTTGACCTCCTGGGAGCGGCTGTTGCCTGCAAACTGGATGAAGCCCACGGGCTCCGGCACCGGCATGGGCGGCGGCGCGGCGCCCGTCCGGACCAGGTTGGCATAGACTTCCTGGACCGTGGCCGCGCGTCCGCCCCTGTAGAAAATCGTCGGGTTGGCCCGCGCCGCATCCGGGAAGATGTTCGCCGCCGGCGCCATGGGCTGGTTCTCAAGGGCGTCGATGAGCCGTGCGGACCCGGCGGGGCCCATGAAGTGGGCCATGTAGAGCTCGCCCTGGGTGGGCTCCCGCCCGATCCGGCCTTTGAGGTAAGCGGCGTTCTGCTGGGTAAACTCGCCAGCCATGACCGAGGCGGCGGTCGGGTCCAGCCGCAGGTCCAGGACGGCCTGCCGCGACCCGCCCGACACCACGTACCGGCCCTCGGAATTCTGGCGGATCTGGTCCGAATAGGCCGAGTAGCCGTGCCGGTCGCCGAACTGCTTCACGGTGGCCAGCCAGGTCTGCTCCGTAAACTGGAACAGGCCTGTGGCGGAGGACGTCGAGGCCCGGGCTGTGGGGTTGAAGCTGCTTTCCCGCTGGGCGGTCTTCATCAGGTAGCCGGCATCGACTCCCGTCGCAGCGCCTGCGCGCTGGATGATGGTCTGGACGGCGGATCTGATTCCACTGATCGACATGACCGCAACCTGCCCCGGTATGGTAAACGGGTGTTTAACCATACCTGTTTAGACGGGTTACCGAAGCGTTAACATCAGTAGCTCCGTGGAAGGTCCAGAACCTGCTCGGCGATGAAATTGCAGATCATCTCGCGGCTGACGGGGGCGATCCGGGCGATCATCGCCTCCCGGAAATAGCGCTCCACATGGTACTCCCTGGCGTAGCCCATGCCTCCGTGGGTCAGGACCGCCGCCTCGCAGGCGGCGAAGCCCGCCTCCCCTCCCAGGTACTTCGCCGCATTGGCCTCCGCCCCGCAGGGCTTGCCGGCGTCGAACAGGGCGGCGGCGCGGAAGGCCATGAGGCTCGCGGCCTCCAGCCCCATCCAGGCCCGGGCCAGGGGATGGGCGATCCCCTGATTCTGCCCGATCGGCCGGCCGAACACCCGCCGTTCCCGCGCATAGTCCGCCGCCCGCGCCAGCGCCGCCCGCCCCAGGCCGACGGCTTCGATGCCGATCAGTACGCGCTCGGGGTTGAGGCCCGCCAGAAGGTAGGAGAAGCCCTTGCCCTCCTCTCCCACAAGGTCCTCGGCCGGAACCTCGAGGTTGTCGATGAAGACGCTGTTCGATTCGATGGCCTTGCGGCCCATCTTGGGAATGACCGTCGCCGTGATCCGGCTGCGGTCGAAGTCCGTGTAGAAGAGGCTGAGCCCCTCGGTGGGCCGCCGGACCGCCTCCCGGGGTGTCGTGCGGGCGATGATCAGGATCTTGTTCGCCTTCTGCGCCATGGTCGTCCAGACCTTGCGCCCGTTGATCACCCAACCGTTCCCCCGCCGCTCGGCCCGGGTGGTGAGGCTGGCTGTGTCGAGGCCGGAGTCCGGCTCGGTGACCGCAAAGCACATCCGGTCGCGACCCTCGATCAGCCGCGGAATGGCGCTCGCCTTCTGGGCCTCCGAGCCGAACTTCACGATCGGCATTGGCCCGAAGATGTTCAGGTGCACCGCGCTGGCGCCCGAGAACCCCGCCCCGGACTCCGCCACCGTCTGCATGATCAAGGCGGCCTCGGTCAGGCCCAGGCCGGCGCCGCCCAGGGCCTCTGGCATGGCCGCGCCCAGCCAGCCCCCCGCCGCCATGGCCGAGACAAAGGCTTCCGGAAAGTCGCCCGTCTCATCGACCTGGCGCCAGTA
Organism: Caulobacteraceae bacterium; assembly: GCA_947456005.1. Taxonomy (GTDB): domain Bacteria; phylum Pseudomonadota; class Alphaproteobacteria; order Caulobacterales; family Caulobacteraceae; genus Phenylobacterium. Next base: position 1,555 of record CANGRP010000039.1, on the reverse strand, counting down.
GTCGGCGTCGAAACCCTCGCAAAGCTTGCGCACCCCCTCCTGCAGCTCCAGCTGCGACTCGGTGAAGTCAAACCCGCTCATGCCTGAACCTCCCCTGCCCCGGAGCGAACCGCGCGGGATCGAGTCGCGGGGCCCAGCGCCCTCTATCCTCTCCGGTCACCGCTGCAGTGACAATCTCCGCCACGAGGGGCGCCAGAAGCCAGCCATTGCGACGCGCCCCCACCGCCAGGAAGACGCCGGGACGCACCGAGGCGCCCGCCAGGGGAAGGCCGTCAGGACTGGCCGCCCGCACCCCGACCCGGGTCTCCCAACCCTCCGGAGGCAGGCCCGGGATCACCCCGGCCAGAGCCCCTCGCAGGCTCGCCTGGGCCTTCAGGTCCGCCGCCAGGTCGGCGCGCCCGGCCTCCATGGTCGCCCCGGCCAGCAGTCCGCCCCCCGAGCCCAGCAGGTAGGCGCCTGGGGTGCGGATCACCCGGCTCGGCGGCGCGGGATCCGCTCGCCACAGAATCTGTCCCTTGATGGGTGAAAGGAGAGCCAGCTCCGGCGCCAGGGCCGACAACCTCCGGTCGGCGCCGGTGGCCAGGACCACGGGGCCAGGCGAGTCGGCGAGGTTCCGGTCGGAAAGGGCGCCGGCCTCCATCGTCCCGCCCAGGTCCTTCAACCGCGACGCCATCGCCGCCAGGGCGTCCTGCGGCTCGATCCGCCAGTCCTCGGGCGTGACGAGGGCGCGACGGAACCGCGGGGCCAGGCCCGGCGTCCAGGTCTGCATCTCGTCTCGCCCCGCATCCCGGACCTCCAGCCCCAGGGCCTCGAGCTGGGCCTGCAGGTCCTGGAGCCAGGCGTCCGGTCCCACCGCTGCGGCGCCCGAGCGGTCGAGAGCCACCCCCAGCCGACCGGCCAGGCCGGGCCAGAGGTCGCGGCTTGCGCAAAGCAGGCGAAGGCTGTCTGTCGCGGGACGGTCAAGGACGCTCTCGAAGGCTGGCGCCAGCATGCCGGCCGCCACGCCGGAAGCGGTCCGCCCCGGGACGGTCTCAGCCACCAGCCGCACCCTGAGGCCGGCTTCGGCCAGGGCGAGACCCGTCGCCAGGCCGAACACCCCGGCCCCGACCACGATCACGGAAGCTGCGCCCGACCCGCCCATGCCCTCAGGCGCCGGATTCCGGCGGGGAAATCAAGGGCGGGGCAGTGAAGATCGAAGCGATCTGAACGACGAAGTCGGTCGTATGTCACACGAGGCCCGCAGGACAGCACTGGCGTAGGCACGTTGCTCAGCGCTAGCCTGAATCACAAGACCCCCACCGGTGTCCCGGTGAGGGTCCAGAGAACAGAGAAACCTCTGTACCAGTGCTTCATTTGGGAATTTCCCCGCGAGGGGATGATCCTTCACAGTGAAGCTCTGTTACCGTGGCTTCCCTACCGATTTGCCGTGATCAGGATCAGAGATCAGAGGCGGCAGGTCAAGGGTGTTTCAATCGCGAACGGGAGTGTCCCATGAGCAGCGTGGTTTTCGGCATCGACCTTGGCATCGCCTCCTGCGGCTGGGCGGTCCTGCGCC
>CANGRP010000038.1 GCA_947456005.1 Caulobacteraceae bacterium | reverse complement strand
CGTCGCGCTGCGCCACCCTGGAGGGAGTGGCGGCGCCCGCCGGGATAGGAAGCGCCTCAGTGGCGCATGGGCCGGGCGCGGAGCCGGACCGCCGGGGGCGTCTGGCGGAAGTCTCCGGCGACGCCGATCCGGGCGTTGCAACTGGGGCAGCGGACAACCTCGTCGTCCGGCCCTTCGGCCGGTGGATCGAAGAAGGCGCCGCAGGGCTTGCACTTCCAGCCGTGGGAGGGCCGCTCGACCGGCTTCGACTCCCTGGGCGGCCGGGACGAAAGGAACGGGCGCGGCTTGTCTGTCCGCAGCGGCGCCAGTGGCTGGGGTCCGAGGGGGCGGGTTACCTGGACGCCGGGCTTCAGGCTCAGGGTCCGGCGCTTGGGAGGGTCCTCAGTCATGGCCTTGCCGGATCTGCACCAGCCCAAGGAGCCGGCATTGACGTTCGCGATGGTACCGCCTCCCCGGTTCGAACGGGGGACCTCTAGAGCCACAATCTAGCGCTCTAACCAACTGAGCTAAGGCGGCGCATCGCGGAGGCTAGCTTCTAGTCTTCGGCGGGGCGGCGATCAAGCGGCGGCTTGACCTGAACCCGACTTCGCCTGGCGCCGGAACGAAAAGAGCCCCAGGGGCGGACCCCTGGGGCTCTGATCTCAAGTTCGCCTTCCGAATCAGCCCTCGGGGAGCTGGAACCGAAGGGGAATGCGGACCGTGCCGCCTTCCACTGGTGATCCGTCCTTGGTCATCGGACGCATCTTGAAGAGACGGGTCATCCGCAGGGCGGCGGATCCGAAGTCCTGGTCCGCCGGGTCTTCCGACAGGACAGAGCAGGCTTCCAGCAGCCCCTTGGAGGTGACCTTGCAGCTCAGCGTGACGCGACCTTCCACTTCCATCCGCTGAGCGCGGTCGGGGTAGTAGCGGGCGATATCCTCACCGGAAGGCCTGCGGGCCCAGTCCGGATTGGTGATCACCGACGGACGCGGCGGCTCGGGGGCCGGCGCCGGGGGCTTGGGCTCCTCGATCCGCTTCTCGACCGGCGGGACCGGCAGAGGCGGGATCGTGGGGGCGTTCGGCACCGCGACGGGCGGACGAGGCTGCAGCTTGGGCGGCGGAGGCGGCGGCGTATTCGGGGGCGGCGGCGGAGGTGGCGGAGGCGGAGCCATCGGCTTGATGATCTCCACGTCCGTCACGTCGTCCGAGAACTCCCGGATCTCGAGCTCAAAGCGCTGCTTCCAGAGCACGTAGCCAAGGAAGACATGGAGCACGAGGGCCACAAGGCCAGCAATCCAGTACCCCCTGCCCCGCTTCGGAGGCGGGACGTCGAAAGGATTCCGCAGGGTGTGGGTGATCTCTTCAGTCATGCTCCACCCCTCAGTCCTTCTTGTCTTCGCCGACGAGGGCCACGCTGTAGAAGCCGTTATCCTGGAGCGCGTTCATCACGCCCATGAAATCGCCGTACATCACGTCCCTGTCGGCGCGGATGTAGATCCGCTCCTTCTCGGGGCTCCGCTTGTCACCCAGCTGGATGCGCAGCGTGTCCCCGAGCTCAGCCAGGTCGGTGGGGAAGTCCCCGATAAAGAGACGGCCGCCTGGCTGGATCGAGATGTAGACCGGCTTGGGAGGATTTGTGGCCGGTTTCGCAACCGCGTTCGGAAGAGCGATCTTCACGTTCACCGCCGCCAATGGCGCCGCCACCATGAAGATGATCAGGAGAACCAGCATGACGTCCACGAAGGGAGTCACATTGATCTCGCTGTTCTGCTCTACCGAGTACTTGCCACCCCCAGAACCTGAGAGTTTGGCTCCCATCTGGATCAGGCCCCCTTATCGAGCTGCCGCGAAAGGCTGTTCATCAGTTCAGCAACGAAGGACTCCGTACGACCGCCAAAGGTCGAAAGTCGGGTCTGGAAGTAGTTGTAGAAGATCGCGGCGGGGATGGCGGCGAAGAGGCCGATACCCGTGGCCAGGAGCGCCTCGGCGATGCCGGGGGCCACAACGGCCAGGTTGGTGGTGTTCGTGTTCGCAATGCCGATGAACGAGTTCATGATGCCGTAGACCGTGGCGAACAGGCCGATGAACGGACCGGACGAGGCGGTCGAGGCCAGGAACTGCATGCCCGCCGAGAGCCGCGCGCCGAGGGTCGACTGAACGGCGCTGATGGCCGCCTCAGCCCGGTGCAGGGTGGTCTCGCGGTGCTCGCCCGAAACCTGCAGGCCCGCCTGGCGGGACAGCTCGACTTCCTGGATCGCCGCAGACGCCATATCGGCCAGAGGGTTGCCGGCGAAGTCCTCAGAAGCGGCTGCGCGCCCCACCTCGGAATAGTTCCTGGCGGTCCGGAAGGCCTCCATGAAGGCGGTCGCGGTCTTTTCGAGGTTGTTGAACTCGATGATCTTGGTCACCAGCAGGAACCAGGAATAGATCGAGGCGAGGATCAGGCCGATCATGACCGCCTTCACGACGGGCACGGCCAGCATGAACATACCCGTGACGGTCAGCTTGCCGGCGTTCTCGATCTGCGGCGGGTCTTCGGCCACGGGAGCCGCAACCGGATCAGCCGGGGCGGCGGCGGGAGCGGCGGCGTCGGCGGGAGCCGCAGCGGCCGGAGCGGCGGCTTCGGCAGCGGGCGCAGGCGCCTGAGCAAAAGCCGGAGCGCTCGCCATGAGCGCCATGGCGCCGAGGAGAGCGATGAAGGGAGTCTTGAGCTTGTTGTCGATCATCTGTCGCCAGTTCCTGGTTGGTCTAGCACGTTTGGACCTAAGGGTCGTCACGCGAGAGCGTCTCTACCCCAATTGAATGGCCCGCCGCCTTGTCGGTTCGGAACCCGTATGACGGGGTTCTTCCGCAGAGACGATAGAGCCGCTTTCGCTTCCCCGACCCCCTGACGTCGACCCGGACCCACAGGGGTCCCGACCTCATCCTGAATTCGGGTGCGGCGCAGACAGCCGGGAAACCGACTGCACCTTACCGACAAGTTAGACTTGCGGCAGGGGTCCTTTGGCAACCCCTTTTTGTCCGGTCAAGTGGAATAGGGGCGCGCCCGCGTCCACCGCCCGTCAATCCGACGCTCCGGCCGGCGCCTCGGGCGCCCCGAATGACGAACCGATGACACGGCGATGAACTTCCTCATACACCGCACCCGCAGGCGCGGATTGTCCTCCAGCCACCTGCAGGCCAGACTGGGGCCTCCCCGGACTGGGGCCCCTGAGGAGTGCAGCATGTCGCGAATCCCGTCCTTCCGCCTCGCAACGGCGGCGGCCCTGAGCCTTGCCCTGTCCTCCGCCGCCCATGCGGCCGGCGATCCGGCCCCAGCGGACCCCGCGACCAAGCCCCGGGACTCCCGGCCGGCCCCGGAGGCCGCGCTGGCGGAAGAGCCTCGGCTCATCTGCGAGCAGGTGCAGCAGATGGGATCGCACTTCAAGAGGAAGGTCTGCGCCACGCCCGAGGCCTGGGAGGCTCGACGGCGCAAGGACGCCGCCCAGATGGAGAAGATGGGCGACCAGGGCTCCGGCTGCAGCGGGGTGGCCAATCCCTGCTGAACGCCGGAACCCTCTGGGCGATCGGCGGAGTCTCAGGCCGGCGGGGGACCCGGAGGCGCCGGGAAGGCGAGCGGCGCGACCGATTCCCCGGCGGATCCGGCGGTCACCATTCGGTAGAGCGGCTCGCCGACGGGGCCATAGGTGATGACCTCAGTGACCAGGACCATCAGGACCAGGGCCGCAAGGCCGTACAGCCAGGCAGGATGAACGCGTCCGGTCCTCAGACGATCCGCGAAGATCGCCGCCAACGGAAAGACGAGACTGACCGCGATGGTCACCTCCCATGCCCAGGGCATGAAGGCGGGTGACGGGATGAGGCGACCGATCCCAGGGCCCAGAAGGGCGACCATGGCGCAGAAGTGCAGCCGGGCGTGCCAATCGGTGCTCCGACGCTGGGCGATGGCCCAAACGGTGAGCCCGGCGAAGGCCAGTAGACTGGCGGGGTCCAGGACGAGGAAGTGTAGCGGCCGGAAGAAGAAGGGGGTCTCTCCCCTGCGGACCATGTCCACGACCACCAGAACGCCCAGTAACAGCATCAGAGGGAGCCAGGCCATGGCGAGCCAGCCGAGGCGCCGATGCCAGTTCCCTGCGCCTCGCGCCGCCAGCGCCGTCTGGGCCAGGTAGATTGCCAGCCACCCCATGAAGACGACGGCATGGGCGTGAACGAGCAGGGGTGCATCGAAGCTCGATCGCCCGGTCAGCAGCTGGACGCCGAAGCCGGCGACCGTAACGCCTGTCATGGCGCAGGCTCCGACGATGAAGAGCCTTCGCTCCGCTTGAAGGCCCTCAGCGCCGCTGGTGCTCATCTTCAGCATATGAACCTCCATTTCCCGTTCTCTGGCGCAACGGTTCCCCGGCGTTGGGCAGGGATACACCTCCACCCACCACTCCACCGGAAGTCGACGCTAGCATGCCGAGCCTTACGCAGGGGAACATTCTCCCTGATGGCTGGGCTCGGCCGCGTCAGGTCGCGGCGACTTCCCGGATGAGGTCCTCGGCCGCGTCCTGCGCCCGGCGAACCGCCCGGTCTGTCGGAAGGCCCAGCCCGATCAGCAACAGGGTCAGGGTCCCGGAGGCGAGCTGCTGGTCCTGCAAGACGCAGCGAGGACCATCGAGGACGGACGACAAGAGGATCTGGCAAACCCCGCTGACCATCAGGATCGCAGGCTCCAGCCCCGGGGCCCGGAACTGCCCGCTCGCCAGGCCCGCCTCCAGGTCGGCGCGGAGCCCGGCGTTGAGGGGATGGTCGGGCGGGGCCGGACGATCCTGGCTCCGCAGCATGGCCCTGGCCTCAGCCGGATGGTTGCGGGCGTACTGGATGAAGGCGCAGACCCCGCGGACCAGTCTCTCCTCGGGGTCGCCGACGCCGGCGTTGACGGCGCCGACCCTCTGCTCCATCCGCAGGCGGACCTCTGTCGCGACCGCCAGGGCCAGGGCGGACTTGTCGCTGAAGTGGTTGAAGAACGAGCCCTTGGCCACCCCGGCCTCACGGACGATGTCATCCACGGCGATGGCGTCCACGGGGCGGTCGGCAAGCAGGGTCTCCCCCGCCCGGATCAGGGCCTGGCGCGTGCGCCTGCGCCGCGCGTCGGCCGGACCGGACATCCTCGACATGGGCCTCCATCGACTCCGCTGTTCCACGCCCTGATATCCCCGCTTGCATGAAATGACCAAATGGTCAAAAAATCCGCCCAACCGCCGCTACGGAGTCCCCGCCCTGATGAGCACGATCCGCATCGAGGACATCTCTCATGTCCGCTTCAGCGCCCCTGACCTCGACGAGATGGAGCGGTTCCTGGCCAGTTTCGGCCTCACCCCCTTCCGAGACGGACAGGGACGCCTTTACGGCCGGGGGACGGGTGGAGCGCCCTTCCTGCACATGACCGGGGAAGGCCCGGCGGGCTTCGTCGCCCTGGGCCTCAGGGCCGAGAGTCCGGAGGCCCTCGAGGTCCTCGCCCAGGCCGAGGGCGCCCGGGTGGAGCCGCTCTCGACGCCCGGCGGCGGATCCGTGGTCCGGCTCACAGACCCCGATGGCTTCTGCATCGAGGTGGTCGCGGGCCAGGCCCCGTTTCCTGGAGAGCCCCCCGCCCCCGAGGCGGTCCGAAACACGGCGGCGGCCCGCCCACGGATTTCCAGCCGGGTGCGGGTGGAGGCCGGGCCCTCCCGGGTGGTCCGTCTGGGGCACGCCGTCCTGGAGGTCAGTGATTTCCGCGCCTCCGAGGCCTGGTACAAGTCGCGGTTCGGCCTCCTGACCAGCGACGAGATCGAGGCCGCGCCGGACTTCGCCATCGGCGCCTTCCTGCGCTGCGACCGCGGGGACAGGCCGACGGACCATCACACCCTTTTCCTGCTCCAGGGGCCGGGCGGGCCCCGGTACAACCACGCCGCCTTCGAGGTCGAGAGCCTCGACGACCTGATGCGCGGCCACGCCCACCTGAAGGGTGACGGCCGGACGCCGGCCTGGGGCGTCGGCCGGCACATCCTCGGCAGCCAGGTCTTCGACTACTGGAAGGACCCCTGGGGCAACGAGGTCGAGCACTGGACCGACGGCGACCTCTTCACGGCCTCCGAACCGCCTGGCAAGGCCACCGTGGCCGACCTCCTGGGTGTCCAGTGGGGCGCCGTTCACCCGATGATGGCCCAGGGAGGGCGCTGATGAAGATCGCCATCTACGAAGCCGGCTCCGGCCCCCGCATCGGCGTCGTCCTGGGCGACCGGATCGTCGACTCCGGCCTGGCCGGCCCGCTGATGGATCATCTGGAGGCCTGGGCCGACATCGCCCCTCGGCTCGCCGGCCTGGATCCCGCCTCAGGCCTCCCCCTCTCCGAGGTCCGACTCCGCGCGCCCATCCCCCGGCCGGGGAAGATCTTCGCCATCGGGCTCAACTACGCAGACCACATCGCCGAGAGCGGCATGGGGACCCCCGAGCGCCAGGTGTGGTTCACCAAGGCCCAGACCTCAGTCAACGGCCCCTTTGATCCGGTCCAGGCGCCCCGGGTCTCCCAGGCGGTGGACTACGAGGCCGAGATGGTTGCGGTGATCGGCCGGCGCGGCAAGCACATCGCCCGCGAGGACGCCGCCGCCCACATCTTCGGCTACTGCGTCGGCAACGACGTGACCGAGCGGGCCTGGCAGCACGCCACGCCCCAGTGGAGCCTGGGCAAGTCCTTCGACACCCACGCCCCCTTCGGTCCCTGGATCACCACCGGCGACGCGGTCGATCCCCACGCCCTGGACATCCGTTGCACGGTCAACGGCGAGGAGCGGCAGGCCTCGAATACCCGCCACCTGGTCTTCGACGTCTTCGACCAGGTCGCCCACCTGTCCCAGGCCATGACCCTTGAGCCGGGTGACCTCATCTTCACCGGCACCCCCGGCGGGATCGGCGCGGCCATGACCCCCCGTCGGTTCCTCAAGCCCGGCGACGTCGTCCGGGTGGAGATCCAGGGCCTCGGCGCCATCGAGAACCGCATCGAGGTGGAGGCCTGACCTTGGAGCCCGCGGAACGCTGCGACGTCCTGGTCGTCGGCGGGGGGCCTGTCGGGGTCGCCCTCGGCCTCCTGCTGGGCAAGGAAGGCGTTCGCACGGTCATCGCCGAGCGCGAGCCGGGCGTCTATCCCCTGCCCCGGGCCGCCCACATCGACGACGAGGTCATCCGCCTCCTGCAGGGCCTGGGCGTCGCCGACGCCGTGGCCGCGACCTCCCGCACCTCGAGCCGCTACGACTTCCTCACGGCGAAGGGCGAGGTCCTGATGTCCTTTCCCTCGGTCATGGGCCGCACGCGCATGGGCTGGCCCTCGGGTCTCATGATCCACCAGCCCTCGCTGGAGGGCTGCCTCCGGGGCCAGCTCACCTCGGCGGGACCGGTCGAGCTTCGCAGCCATTGGACCCTGGTCGCCCTCACCGAAACCCCGGATGGGGTCCTGGCGGACCTCGAGACCCCCGACGGCCCGCGCCGCGTGCTCGCAGGCTGGGTCGTGGGCTGCGACGGCGCCCGCAGCACGGTCCGCAGCCTTGGCGGCTTCGCTCTCGACGACCTTGGCTTCGACGAGCCCTGGCTGGTCGTCGACGTCCTGGTGGACGACGCCGCCCGCCTGCCCGAAGTGAACCTCCAGATCTGCGACCCGGCCCGTCCCACGACCTGCGTCCTGATGGGCGAGGGCCGCCACCGCTGGGAGTTCATGCTCCGCCCGGACGAGACGCCGGAGCAGGCCCAGGACCCGGCCTTCGTCGCCGAACTCCTCAAGCCCTGGAAGGTCGAGGGGGCGGTGCGGCTCGAACGCACGGCGGTCTATCGCTTCCACGCCCTCGTCGCCCAGCGCTGGCGCCAGGGACGGCTCCTCCTCGCCGGCGACGCCGCCCACCAGATGCCCCCTTTCGCCGGCCAGGGCCTCTGCTCGGGCCTGCGCGACGCCGCCAACCTGGCCTGGAAACTGGGGCGGGTGGTGCGCGGCCAGTCCCCCGACGCCCTGCTGGACACCTACCAGCCCGAGCGGGAGCCCAATGTCCGGGCCATCATCGGCATGGCCCTGATGATGGGGCGGACGGTCTGTATCCTCGACCCGCAGGCCGCCGCTGAGCGGGACCGGCGCATGCTGGCCGACCGCGCCGCCGGCAACGTCCCGGCAGGGCCGGCGGGCTACCCGCCCATCACCGAGGGCTGCATCCTGCCCGGAACCCCCGCGGCCGGCTGGCCCTTCACCCAGCCGGTGCTGGAGGATGGACGGCGAATGGATGACGCCCTGCCCCGGGGCGCCTGGCTCTTCCGCCCGCCGGGAACCTCGCCGGAGGGGCTTCCCGCCGGCGTGGTCGACCTGCCCCTGGACTCGCCCCACCTGGCCGGTTTCGCCCCGGCGGTCGCGGCCCTGCTCGCCGGCGAAGGCGTCTCCGCCGCACTGGTCCGGCCCGACCGCTATGTTTTTGGGTCCGGCGAGGCGCACCACCTGGTGCGCGCCTGGGCCGGGGCCCTGGCGGCGGATGAGGCCTGATACAACATCTGGGACGGGAAGTGGTGCCTGGGGCCGGAATCGAACCAGCGACACGCGGATTTTCAATCCGCTGCTCTACCAACTGAGCTACCCAGGCGCGACGCCTCGCGGGTCGGAGGCGGTTCTATAGAAGAGGCCCCGCGCCGTGTCCAGCGAGGCCGGGTCAGGCTCAGCCGCCGGGAGCGGACACACCGGGTCGCTTCCCGCAACCGATCGCGAAAAGGTAATGGGCCATGGGCGCGTAGCCCGTGTGCACCACCTCGTCGTTCATCGAGAAGAGGAAGACATTGCTGAAGAATTTCAGCATGAAGGCGCGCAGGTCTTCGCCGGTCTTGCAGTTCACGTGGCCCGCCTTGGAAATCTCGGACGCGTAGACCTGGGACTCCAGGGAAGGAATCCCTACCACAAAGACCCCATCGTCAGTGAGGCTCTCGCAGACGTTCAGGACGAACCGCGACTCCGCTTCCAGGGCGATATGCTCCAGAACATCGAGGCAGAACGCGCCGTCGAACACCCCCTCAAGCGGCCCCTCGACCATATCGTGCCTCAGGAACCTGATCCTGTCCCTGAAGGGATGCGTCGTCTGGGCTTCCCGGACGAACATCCAGTCGAAGTCGGCGGCCGTCAGGGCGCCGACCTCCTGCAGGACCAGGGGGGTGCCGAAGGCGTCGGCGCAGCCGATCTCCAGGACTGACGACTTCCCGGTCAGCATCTTGGCGACGAACTTGTAGCGCGAGAGGGTGAAGGCCAGCCGCTTGGGGTTTGTGGCGTAGGCGTACCCCGTCATCAGGCCAAGGGCCTGGGCGCCGACCGCCTTCAGGTCTTCATACTGCCCCTCCTCGGTGGGCAGTTCCGTCCTGAGGGAGTTGTAGAGGACGCTGTCGCCGGCGGCGGGGTCCCGGGCGGGCCGGATCCGCGACAGGAGGTCAGGGCGGTTCGCATATCGCCTCAGGGCATAGGCGTGGAAGGACAGGCTCTCAGCCCCCGAGAACTGATGGAGGCCCGCTGCACGCCGGTCGATCAGGGTGAGCAGGACAGACGCCACCTCCTCCGGAGCAACCGGCGAGATAAAGTGGTTGTCGAAGGCCTCAATGGTCCCCCCGGCCTCCAGCTCGCGGTCCCACTGCACCGGCAGGCCCGTCGATCTATCAAGGACCTTGGTGAGCCTGAGGATTCCCACACCGGGCAAGGACTGGAGGGCGGCCTCCAGGTCGCGCTTCTGCCGACCATATTCGGTCCTGGGTGCGGGAGGATCCTGTGTGGTGAACAAGGCCCGGCTCCCATCGAAGACCGCGTTGGAGGACAGGGCCAGGACATGGCATCCGGAGGCGACCAGCCGGTCTGCAAGACGGGCCTGGCCTGTCACATTCACCTGTCGCGAGCCGTCCGGGTCAGCCGCGCAGGCCGCCTCGCCCCCGACGCCGGCGCAGATGACGGCGACGTCGAAACCCGTCGAGAGGTCGAAGTCCTCCGGATCCCGGAGGTCCAGGTAAAGACGGTTCCCGCTGCCCGCCGACTCCCGCCTCCGGGTCGTTCCCCAGACTTCGAATCGGCCCGCCTCGCGCAGCCGCCTCTCGAGCGCCGAGCCAATCAGGCCATCTGCACCCACCACCAGAAGGCGGGGCTTTCCCGGGGAGCTCATGGAAACACTCTCCTGTGACGGGACGCACCCGAGGTCAGAACAACTCAAAGTAAGGCTTGCCGCTCGCCAGGTGATAGGCCTTCGAGGACGAGGAGTAGGCGCTGAAGGGCAGAATCCGGAAATCCACCGAGAACCGGATCTGGCTGTCGAGGTTGTGCCCGGCGCCATGGATCAGCAGGCCGGGGAACAGGGCGCTGCACCCCTCCGGCGCCTCCATCGGCTGGCTGGCTTCGAGGTCGACCCCGCTCTGGATTACCTTCGGGCTGTAGAGAAAGCCGATCCTGTTCCCCGCGGAACCCTTTTCGGTCACGTCGTCGGCGACGGAGACCGTCCGGATCTCCGACTCCGGAATCGCCTGGGATCCCGGCACGAACCGTAGGGTGTTCCGCGCCGAGACTCCCCTGACAGGGGTCCAGATGTTCACAGACCGCTCCATGTTCGGCCCGTAGAAGGTCTCCCTGTGCCACCCGATCGCCTCGCGGTTCCCCCCGGTCTCAGGCCGCGCCGCGCGGAGGTAGAGGTTGGTCTGAATAAAGAACCGGTCCTCTCCGATCGCGTCTGTGATCTCGTCCTGGATTTCCTGGCAAAGCCGACGGACGAAATCGCTCGCGTTCAGCTCGGTCTGGACCTCCAGGACATGGGCGCGATAGGCGCCGATCTCCATGCCCGTCAGACCGGACTCGTCTACGGGAAAAGCCGCGTCCACCGCCCGCCTGAGGTCCCGGGGCGTCCCCGGGGTCCGGTGGCGGGCGGACCTTATGCCAGAGCCTGAAAGCGTGTCCGGATCCGGCATTCCTGCGTCTCGAACCTCCGGGGTGTCCGGCCCCGCGGTGGGGTTTCGTCTCAACCAGGCGGCGGAGGCAAGACTCAGCGCCTAGACCGCTCCCTTCCGTGTTTAGGCGCCACCCCGGACGCTGTCCAGCCGGCTGGCTCAGGCGCCCCTGTCGAGGTCTGCGACGTCCTCATCTTCCAGTTCGTCGCCCGGAAGGACGTAGCTTCCCGACAGCCATCGCTGCAGGTCCACATTGGCGCAGCGCGAAGAGCAAAAGGGCCGGAACTTCAGCTCGGCGGGCTTCTTGCAGATGGGACAGGCGGTCGTCACGGCGGGTCCTTCAGGGAAGGGTGACTTCGAAGCGGTCCCGCGGCCAGTCGGGCTCCAGCACACGGTCAAAGCGGGCGCCCATCCTCTCGGCCAGCCGGTCAATGAGCGGCCAGGCCAGACGGGCGACAGCCGCACCCGCCTGGATCTTCACCACCCGGCCGGTCTCCCCTTCCGCTTCGCTCTCGGCCCGCCGCACGAGCTTCTGGGCCAGGGTGCGGTCGCTGGGCGCGCCGCCAGGCTCGAGCAGGATCTCGGAGACGGCCCGGGTCCGGCGCGGCACGGTCAGCTCCAGGGTCCCGAACCGGCTCACCGGTCCGAAGGCGACCCCGGGATTGTCCGCGGCGAAGGCGTTGCGGGCGGCGTTCAGCAGGGCTGTCCCGTCATGGCCCCGCCCCGCAAGGTCGATGACCACCAGGCCGCCCAGGCCCTTCAGGCGCAGCAGGCGCGCCGTCTCTGCAATGGCCGTAAGGTTGAGCTGGCGCACCAGGGACTTCGGGTCCGGACCCTTTCGCGGGCCCAGGTCGACGTCCACCGCCACCAGGGCGCGGGTCGTTTCGATCACCACCAGGCCGCCGCCGGGCAGGACATGGGCTTCGGTCAGGGCCGTCTCCTCGGCCTCATCAGCCCTCCGGCGGGCCTCCGCGCCGGTCACCGTCTCGCGGCTTCGGGTCAGATGGGCCAGCCGGTCGGCGACCGAGGGTCCGGGAGAGAGCAGCCGCACCGGCGCCTCCGCCGGCCCGACGCCGCGCACCGCCGCCAGCTTGCCGGGGCGCGGCGCGGCGCGCACCTCGACCTCCAGCATCTGGCCCTCCACGGGCCGTCGGTCAGGCGGATAGTCCATCAGGCCCTCGAGCCCCTCGCCCAGGTCGACGAAGGCTGAGGCGAAGGCCGGCTCGACCTTGCGCACGCGGGCGGCGATCCGCGCGCCGGGGTCGAGGCGCGGGTCGTCCTCGTCGCGGGCCAGGATCAGGTGCTCGGGCCGCCCGTCCAGGGTGACCACGCCGCGCACCTCTCCGGGGGCGATGTCCAGGTAGGCGCGACGCTGGCTCATGGCCGACGCCAGCCCAGGCCCTTCAGCAGGGCCTCGGTCTCATGCAGGGGCAGACCCACCACGGCCGGCCAGGAGCCGCTCAGCGACAGGATGAAGGCGCCGGCCCGGCCCTGGATCCCGTAGCCCCCAGCCTTGCCCTCGCCTTCGCCGCTGTCGGCATAGGCGCGGATCTCCGCCTCGGACAGGCGTCGCATCTTCAGGCGGGTCTCGACCAGCCGGTCGCCGCGCCGGCCGCCGGGCCCGCGCACGCTGACCCCGGTGACGACCCGGTGCGCGCGGCCCGACAGAAGCTTCAGGCAGGCGCTCACCTCGTCGGCGTCCGCCGCCTTGGGCAGGATCCGGCGTCCCACCGACACCACGGTGTCGGCGGCCAGGACATAGTCGTAGGGGTAGGCGGCGGCGACGGCCTCCGCCTTGGCGGCGGCCAGGCGCGCGGCCAGTCTTCGGGGCAACTCGTCCCTCAGGGGGGTCTCGTCGATGTCGGCGGGGACGATGACGTCCGGCGGAAGGCCGATGGAGGCCAGCAGGTCCCGGCGACGCGGGCTCTCGGAGGCCAGGACCAGCCGCGGGGGCATGGCCGCTCTAGCGGACCCGGAAGGTGATGCGCCCCTTGGTGAGGTCGTAGGGAGTCATGGCCACGAGCACCTTGTCCCCGGCCGACACCCGGATGCGGTTCTTGCGCATCTTGCCGGCGGTGTGGGCGATGATCTCGTGATCGTTCTCGAGCTTCACGCGGAAGGTGGCGTTGGGCAGCACCTCGCTGACGGTGCCCGGAAACTCGAGGGGTTCTTCCTTGGCCATGCAGGCTCCAGACTAGGGGTCGACGAACTCGGCCTGGAGCCCCCTGAATCGGGAGCCGCCAGCCGGAAGGCAGGGGTCTATACCTTAAGACCCCGGTCGAGGTCGACAGTCGAGGCGCGGGTGGACCGGTCAGCCCTTCCAGT
>CANGRP010000037.1 GCA_947456005.1 Caulobacteraceae bacterium | reverse complement strand
GGGCTTTCCAAGCCACGAAGTCCTTTGGGAGGACAATCTCGCCCCGGCCCAGGACGAGGTGGAGGCCCTGGCCCGCGCCCTGGCCGGTCCGGGCGGCGAGCAGGTGCGGCTGATGACCGGGTCCGACGCCGGCGAGGCCGAGGCCCGCCGGCGGCTGGACGGCGTCACCGGCATCGAGATCGTCCCCGGCCGGTTCGGAGACGTCTGGCTGCGCGATACTGGGCCCATCTTCCTGGGCCCGGAGGCCTGTGTCGGGTTCCGGTTCAACGGCTGGGGCGGCAAGTACGACCTGCCACACGACGATGAAGTGGCGGCCCAGGTCGCCGGGGCCGCCGGCGCGACCCTCCTGCAGAGCGAGGCGGTGCTGGAGGGCGGTGCCCTGGACCACGACGGCGAGGGGACGGTGCTCACCACCCGCCAGTGCCTCCTGAACCCGAACCGCAACGCCGGCTGGACGGAGGCGGACGCCGAGGCCGCGCTGGTCCGCGACCTGGGCGCCCGGAAGGTGCTCTGGCTGGGGAATGGCCTGCAGAATGACCATACGGATGGTCATGTGGACAACCTGGCCCGCTTCGCCGCCCCCGGGGTGGTGCTCTGCCCCGTAGCCTTCGGGGCGGGGGACCCGAATGGCGGGGTCTACGATTCGGCGGCCCGGGCCCTGGCCGACATGACCGACGCGGAAGGCCGGCGCCTCAGGGTGGTCCGCATTCCCTCGCCTGGGTGGGTGGAGGTCGACGGGGTCGGCGGCGCGCCGGCCAGCCACATGAACTTCATCATCGCCAACCGCGCCGTGATCCTGCCCGTCTACGGCGAGGGCCTTGCCGGGGCCCTGGCCGCCCAGGGCCTGTCCGAGGCCTTCCCCGGCCGTGAGGTGATCGCCCTGCCGTCCAACGCCCTGCTGTCCGGGGGCGGGTCCTTTCACTGCATCTCCCAGCAGGAGCCGGCCTGATGACCCGTAAACTTACCGTCGCGGCCCTGCAGAGCGCCTACGGCGCCGACCGGGACGCCAACATCGCCCGCACGGCCGACCTGATCCGGCAGGCCGCCGACCAGGGCGCCCAGGTCATCCTGCCCTCCGAGCTGTTCCAGGGCCCCTATTTCTGCGTCGCCCAGGAGGAGCGCTGGTTCGCCGAGGCCCACCCCTGGCGCGAGCATCCCTGCGTCACCGCCCTGGCGCCCCTGGCGTTGGAACTCGGCGTCGTCCTGCCCATCTCGATCTTCGAGCGCGAGGGGCCGCACTACTTCAACAGCCTCGTAATGGTGGACGCCGACGGGTCCCTCCTCGGCCTCTACCGGAAGAGCCACATCCCCGATGGCCCCGGCTACATGGAAAAGTACTACTTCCGGCCCGGCGACACCGGCTTCCGGGTGTGGGACACCCGCTTTGGCCGAATCGGGGCCGGCATCTGCTGGGACCAGTGGTACCCGGAGTGCGCCCGGGCCATGACCCTGATGGGCGCCGAGGTCCTGCTCTATCCCACGGCGATCGGTTCCGAGCCGCACGACGCCAGCCTGGATACAGCCGCGCCCTGGCGCCGGGCCATGCAGGGCCACGCCGTCTCCAACGTCATTCCGGTAGTGGGCGCGAACCGCACCGGCTTCGAGCCCTGGGAGGGCTACCCCGGCGGCGGCCAGGGCTTCTACGGCTCCAGCTTCATCGCCGATCACCGGGGCGACCTGGTCGCGGACATGGGACGGGACGAGGAGGGGGTGGCCGTGGCGACTTTCGACCTCGACTTCCTGGCCGGCCACCGGGCCGCCTGGGGTTTCTTCCGGGACCGGCGTACTGACCTCTACGGGGCGCTGACCGCGCCGAGGCCCGCATGATCGTCACCGACCGGCTCGTCCTGCGGCCCTGGAAGGACGCTGACCGGCTGGCCTTTGCGGCGATCAACGGCGATCCTCGGGTCCATGACTGGCTGGGCGGGCCCATCTCGGCCGAGGCGTCCTACGCCCTGATCGACCGCATCAACGCCGGGATCGCAGCGGACGGCTTCGGTCTCTGGGCGGCGGAGCTGCGCACGGACGGGCGACTCGCGGGGATGATCGGCCTGTCCCGCGTGGCCGAAGGAAACCTGCCGGTCGGTCCCTGCGTGGAGATCGGCTGGCGGCTCCACCCGGATGTCTGGGGGCAGGGGCTAGCCTCTGAGGGCGCCCAGGCGGCCCTGGACTGGGGCCTCGGTCCGGGAGGGATTGCCGAGATCCTGGCCTTCACGGCGACGACCAACCTGGCTTCCCAGGCGGTCATGCGCCGGATCGGCATGGTCGCCGACCCGACGCGCGACTTCTACCATCCGCGCCTGGCGGAGGGACACCCCCTTCGCCGGCACGTGGTCTGGACGACCAGGGCCCCAGACGTCGACGCATGAGCCCTGAGCCAGAGGTCGGCTGAAGCGGTCAGAGCGGCGCTGGGGGGCGGCAGCGCCTCTGACCCCCTCCGTCCCGGGGCCTTGCCCCGGGCCACCTCCCCCTGGGGGGAGGAATTACAGAGCCAATTGCTCCCCCAAGGGGGAGCTCCCGGCGAAGCCGGGTGAGGGGGTCAACGGCGATTCCGTTGCCCCCCCGCCCCGGGGCATAACCCGGTGAGCAGGTCTCCGGGTCTAGAACCTAGCGCAGGACCGTCAGGCCGTTGCGGATGACGGTGACGTTGCGGGCCTTCACCCGGGCTTCGAACGAGATGTTCTTGCCCTCCTTCCAGATATCCACCGTGATCACGTCGCCCGGGAAGACGGGCGAGGAGAAGCGGGCCTGGTGCGAGTAGATCTGGTCGGCGTCGAACCCGGTCACCTCCTGCAGGATGGCCCGGCAGGTGATGCCGTAGGTGCACAGGCCATGCAGGATGGGCCGGTCGAAGCCCGCCTTCTTCGCGACGCCCGGGTCGGAGTGCAGGGGGTTGCGGTCGCCATTCAGGCGGTAGAGCAGGGCCTGGTCCTCGCGAGTGGCGAAGTCGACGGAGATATCGGGGGTGCGGGCCGGCACGGCGTGGGGTTCGGGGGCGCCCTCGGAGGGGCCGCCAAAGCCGCCGTCGCCGCGGGCGAAGGTGGAGCCGGTCAGGGTGGCGACCCTTTCGCCCTTCTCGTCGGTCCAGACGGTCTCGTTGATGATCACCGCGCCCTTGCCCTCGCCCTTGTCAAAGGCGCCGACGGTGCGGCCCTCCGCGGTGAAGGTCCCGCTGGTGGGAAGGGGCTTGTGCAGCTCGACCTTCTGCTCGCCGTGGACGACCATCAGGAAGTTGATCTGGCTGGGCCGGTGGCCGGGCGGCATTTCCGGCGCAGGGCCCGCCGCGCCGCGCAGGGCGGCGGCCAGCACGGTGGCGGCGGTCGGGACCACCTTCAGGCCCTTCTCATAGACAAAGGCCAGCTCGGTCTCGTCCATCGGGTCCTGGCCCAGGCCGATGCCGAGGGCATAGAGCATCACGTCCTTGTCGCCATACGAGAAGGTCCGCGGGGCGGTGCGCTGCTGCAGGATGTCCGGATAAAAGATCGCCATGAGATCGTTCCCTCTCCACGGGCGGCTCCGCCGCCGTTTCTTATGGGGTGATTGAAGCGGCTCGGACTCTGTCGTGCAAGCCGCCGCCGCCCGGATTTGCCGCCAATCCTGCAATCGGTTAGAAGCGGCGGCTTCTGCAGCGTCGGGTCCACCGTCGCTGTGCTTGCGGCATTCGCCCTCCAGACCCAAGGCATTCCATGGCGACCCCCACCCAGATCAACCGCGGCGGCCAGATCAGCGGCACTGTCCTGTTCTACAACAAGCCGGAGCCCCTCTCGCCCGAGCTGCACAAGACCATGGGGGTGAAGCGCCTGGACGGCCCCTTTGGCTTCGCCCGGACCGGCCATGCCGTGCCCCTGACGGTCACGGAGTTCAGCATCGCCTGCCTGACCTTCCCGATCATCTTCGTCGGCGAGGACAAGACCCCCCTGGCGGTGATGGGCCTCAATGCCGAGCAGAACATGTTCCTGAGGGACGACGGCCTGTTCGATCCGGGCATCTATGTCCCGGCCTACGTCCGTCGCTATCCCTTCGTCTTCGCCAATGACGACGCCGCCCAGCAGTCGATCCTGTGCATCGACCGCTCTGCGGAGTTCGTTGTTGAGGGCGGCGACCTGCCCTTCTTCAACGAGGACGGCTCGCCCAGCGAGTACACCCAGAACTGCATCGAGTTCTGCAACAACTACGAGATCGAGCGCCAGAAGACCCTGGCCTTCGTGCAGATTCTCAAGGACCTGGACCTGTTCGAGGTCAAGCGCGCGACCCACACGCCGGTCAATCCCGACGGGACAGCCGGCGAGCCCCAGCAGATCGCCGAGTACTTCGGGATTTCGGAAGAGAAGCTCAACGCCCTGCCGCATGACAAGCTGGCGGAGCTGCGAGACAATGGGGCGCTGCAGCAGATCTACGCCCACATGGTCAGCCTGTTTGGCTGGGACCGGCTGGTGGCCCTGCAGATCTACAAGACCTCCGAGGCCGAGGCCCGTGCGGCCGGCCTGTCGGTCTAACGCGCGAAGACCGAGCGGGTCAGGCAGGAAAAGACCAGGCGGCCCGCTTCGTCCAGCAGGTCATGCTGGGCGATGACGATCCCCTTGCCGTCGCCGACGGGGTCCTTGCCCATGATGGTCATTCGGCCGCGGAGGACTTCACCGGCCGGAGGATTTCGGACCCAGCGCAGGGCGTCAACGCCCAGGCGTTTGGTCTGCGGCCATCCGATGGTCGCCAGGGCGTCCAGCCGGCTCCAGACTGCGTAGACCATGGCGTCCGGCGCCCCGCGGTCGGCGGGCCAGCCGGGGGCGAAGGCCTCGATGAAGGTCTCCAGGGCTCGGCCATCCACCCGGAAGTCGCCGAGAGGCGCCACCTGGCCGATCTCGATCTCGTCAAACCTGCCCGGCACGCTCGGGTCTCCCTTTCCCCGTTTGGCAAACGCTGTGATCATGAGGGCAGACGCGCCCGAAATCGAGCCCCGCCATCCGATGGCCGCAGATTGCCATGGCGGGGCGTCGGACCATATTAGGCGCGGACCCGGTCCGCGTGACCGTCGGGGGATGACATGCTCAGGACATTGCTCGCCGGCCTCGTGGCCCTGCTGGCCCTCTCGGCCAGCCTTGCAGCCTCCCCGTCCCTTGCCGGGCCAGTGCGCACCGGTCATCTCACCGCCGAACTCGCCGCCGCCACGATGGGGGTTGCTCCCGGCCAGGAGGTCCAGCTGGTCCTGCGGCAGGTCATCGACAAGGGCTGGCACACCTACTGGCGCAACTCCGGGGACTCCGGAGCGCCGACCGAACTGACCTGGACCCTGCCCCCCGGCTGGTCGGCCGGCGACCTCGTCTGGGCTCCGCCATCGCGCAAGCCCATTGGCCCCCTCATGAACTATGGCTATTCGGGCGATGTTCTCCTGCCGGTGACCGTCCGGGCCCCGGCCTCCGCCCGGCCCGGCGACACGGTCACCCTTCGGGCGAAGGCCGCCTTCCTCGTATGCTCTGACGTTTGCATCCCTGAGGACGCAGATCTCGCGCTGGACCTCAAGGTGGTGGCGGACGCCCCGATCCCGGACCCTGTCTGGGCGCCCCGGGTCGAAGCGGCCCTGGCGGCGGTCCCGCGACCGGGCCAGGTGCAGGCCGTCCTGTCCAGCGGATCGGCCGGACTCCGGATCGCCGCGACAGGCGCGGTCATCGCGGGAGGAACGATCCGCGACGCCTACTTCTACCCCTATGCCTCCGGGGTCATTGACCATGCCGCCCCCCAGTCGGTGGATCGCGGGCCCGAAGGCCTGACCTTGACCCTGAAACCCGCTCCCGCCGACGCCGCGCCGGCCTCGCTGACCGGCGTGCTCTCGGTGGACGGTAAGGTCTACGAGATTGAGGCGGCTGCGGGGGAGGCGCCTCCTGGCGCCGGCGGCCTCGGACCTCCGCCTTCGGCTGCGCCGGCGGGCGGCGGCGCCGGGGGACTGGCCGGGGCGATCGCATTCGCCTTCCTCGGCGGCCTGATCCTGAACCTCATGCCCTGCGTCTTTCCGGTCCTGGCCATGAAGGCCGCGTCCCTCGCCGGGCATGGGAATGACCGTCGCGCCGCCCGCCGGCAGGGCCTGGCCTTCCTGGCAGGCGTCATGGCCACCTTCCTGGCGCTCGCCGCCCTCCTGCTGGTCGTCCGCGCCGGCGGCGCTGCAGTGGGGTGGGGGTTCCAGCTCCAGTCTCCTCCCGTCGTGTCGGGCCTCGCCCTCCTGATGCTGGCGGTGGGCCTGAACATGTCGGGCCTGTTCGAGATCGGCGCCTCCCTGCAGGGGATCGGCGCGGGGGCGGCTTCCCGGGGCGGGGGTCTCGGAGCTTTCCTCACCGGCGCCCTGGCGGTGGTGGTGGCGGCGCCCTGCACTGCGCCCTTCATGGCGCCGGCCCTAGGCTGGGCCATGACCCAACCGGCGGCCCTATCCCTGGCGGTGTTCGCCGGCCTTGGCCTCGGATTCGCCGCCCCCTTCACCCTGGCCGCCCTGGCGCCCGGTCTCCTCTCCCGGCTGCCACGGCCGGGCCCCTGGATGGACACCTTCCGCAAGGTCCTGGCCTTCCCGATGTATGGAGCCGCCGCCTGGCTGGCCTGGGTGCTCGCGGTCCAGGCCGGCCCGGACCTCCTGGCCCGCCTGCTGGCGGCTGGCGTCCTCCTGGCCTTCGCCTGCTGGCTGGCGGGCCTTGCCCAGAAGCGTTCGGCGCTCGGCCAGCCGGCCCGGGTCCTGGGGATCGCCGCCGTCGCCATCGCCGCCCTGTCGGTGGGCGCCGCCGTCTGGCCTTCACCCGCCGCCGCGGACGCATCGGCAACCCCGACCTCCGCCGGCGAAACCTCGGGGCTTCCCTATGAGGCCTACACTCCCGAGCGACTGGCCGCCCTGCGGGCCGAGGGCAGGCCGGTCTTCGTGAACTACACCGCCGCCTGGTGTGTGACCTGCCAGGTCAATGAAAGGGTCGCTCTCTCCACCCGCAAGGCGGCGGCGGCCTTCGAGACCAGCGGTACGGTCTACCTCAAGGCCGACTGGACGCGGCGCGACGCTGTGATCGCCCAGGATCTCGCCCGCTTCGGGCGCGCCGGGGTCCCCCTCTACCTCGCCTATCCGGCGGGCGGCGGCGAGCCCCGTATCCTGCCTCAGTTCCTGACCCCTGACACTGTCGCCCGCGCCGTGCAGGACGCCGCCCGGGGATGAGCGCCGTGACCGATCCCTGGGAGACCCTGGCGCGCACCGCGGCGTCTGATCCGCCGCTCCGCCGCCTGTTCGAGGCTGAGCCCGATAGAGTCCACCGCCTGACCTTCGAGGCCTGTGGCCTTGCCCTGGACCTCTCCAAGCAGCCCTGGTCCGCGGAAAGCTTCACCCGAGCGCTCGACCTTGTCCGCGCCTGCGGCCTTGAGGCGGCGAGGGCGGCCCTGTTCGCCGGCGAGGCGGTCAACGCTTCCGAAGGCCGCGCCGTCCTGCACATGGCCCTCCGCGATCCCGGGGCGAGGGACTGGCGCGCCGTCGGCCAACCTGTCGCAGGATCGGTGCGTTTGGAGCTCGACCGCATGCTCCGGTTCGCCGCTGCGATCCGGAAGGAGGGCGCGATCCGTGCTGTGGTGCACATCGGCATCGGCGGGTCGGACCTCGGTCCGCGCTTGGTCTGGGAGGCTCTGGCCCCCGCCGTCCCGGAGATCGAGCTGCGCTTTGCGGCCAATGTCGATCCCTCCGAGATCACCGCCACCCTTGCCGGCCTCGACCCGGCCCGCACCCTGGTGATCGTGGTCTCCAAGACCTTCACCACCCAGGAGACCCTGTTCAACGCCCGCGCCGCCCGCGCCTGGCTGGCGACGACGCCGGGGGCGGAGACGCGCCTGGTGGCCGTCACCGCCGCGCCGGGGGCCGCCGCCGACTTTGGAGTCGCAGCCGACCGCATCTTCCCCTTCGCCGACTGGGTGGGCGGGCGCTTCTCCCTGTGGTCAGCGGTCGGCTTGTCCTGCGCCATTGGCTTGGGGCCCGAGACCTTCGCCGGCCTGCTGGCGGGGGCGGCGGCCATGGATCGCCATTTCCTCTCGGCTCCGCCGGAACAGAGCCTGCCCGTGGTCCTGGCCCTGGCCCACGTCCTGAACCGTGACATCCTCGGCCGGCCGGCCCGGGCGGTGGTTCCCTACGCCCGCCGCCTGCGTCTCCTGCCGGCCTTCCTCCAGCAACTGGAGATGGAGTCCAACGGCAAGCGCGTCGGGCGTGATGGCCAGCCCGTGGCTCGGCCCACCGCCGGCGTCATCTTCGGCGAGCCCGGAACCAATGGCCAGCACGCCTTCTTCCAGGCCCTGCACCAGGGAACCGACGTCATTCCCCTCGACATCCTGGCCGTGCGCCGGCCCGTGGAGGGCGATCCCGCCGCCCACCTCGCCCTGCTGGCCAACGCCATCGCCCAGGCCGAGGCCCTGATGGCCGGGCGGACGGAGGCCGAGGCGCTCGCGGCCGCTGGCGGCGATCCTGTGCTCGCCGCGCAGAAGGCGTTTCCCGGCGACCGGCCCTCAGGCTTCTTCCTGCTGGAGCGCCTCGACCCGCCGACCCTCGGCGCCCTCCTGGCCCTCTTCGAGCACAAGGTCTTCGTCGAGGGCGTCCTCTGGGGACTGAACAGCTTCGACCAGTGGGGCGTTGAGCTGGGCAAGGTCCTGGCCTCCCGCATCCTGGCCGAGCTGGAGGGCGGGGCGCCTGCGCCGCACGACGCCTCCACCGCCGCCCTGATCGCCCGCCTGCGCGGCGACTGATCCCAGCGACGGGTTTACGCCTCCGGCGCCTCCGCTACAGTGGCCCCAGAGGGGCGGCCAGCGCCCCCGCTGGAGGAGACACAAGGCCCATGTATCTCGCCGACCACGCCCGCCTGACCCCCGACAAGCCGGCCCTCATCTCGGCGGACTCCGGCAGGGTCGTGACCTTCGCCCAGCTGGACGAGCGCTCCCTGCGGATGGCCAACCTGTTCCGTGACAGGGGCCTGAAGCGCGGCGACCATGTCGCCCTCCTGATGGAGAACAACCTCGCCTTCCTCGATGCAGTCTGGGCCTGCTTCCGGTCGGGGCTCTACATCACCACCATCAACCGCTACCTGCCGCCGGACGAGGCCGCCTACATCGTCAATGACTGCGGGGCCAAGGTCCTGATCAGCTCCCACGCCAAGCGCGAGACCGCCGAGGGCCTGGCGGACCTGATCCCGGCCTGCCCGATCCGCCTGATGGTCGACGGCGTCATCCCCGGCTGGGAATCCTACGAGGCGGCCCGGGACGGCGCCTCGCCTGCGCCCCTCGACCAGGAGTGGATGGGCGATTCCATGCTCTACAGCTCGGGCACCACGGGCCGGCCCAAGGGCATATTGCGGCCCCTGCCCGAGGTAAGCCCCGCCGAGGCCTTCGCCCTGCGCCAGCAGGCCAACCGCTACGGCTTTGGCCCCGACACGGTCTACCTGTCGCCTGCGCCCCTCTACCACGCCGCCCCCCTGGCCTACGTGGTCACCGTCCAGTCCTTCGGCGGGACCGTGGTGATGATGGAGCGGTTCGACGCCGAGCGGTCGCTGGAACTGATCCAGGACTACCGGATCACCCACTCCCAGTGGGTGCCGACCATGTTCGTGCGCATGCTCAAGTTGCCGGAGGAGGCCCGCCGGGCCTTCGACGTCTCCAGCCTGCGCGTCGCCATCCACGCCGCCGCCCCCTGCCCGGTGGAGGTCAAGCGCCAGATGATCGAGTGGTGGGGCCCGGTCCTCTACGAGTATTACGCGGGCACCGAGGGCTCAGGCTCGACCTTTATCGACAGCGAGGACTGGCTGAACCACCCGGGCTCCGTGGGTCGGGCCGCCGTCGGCATCCTTCACGTCTGCGACGAGGAGGGGAACGAGCTGCCTCCCGGCGAGACGGGGCTGATCTACTTCGAGCGCGAGATCCCGACCTTCGAGTACCACAACGACCCCGAGAAGACGCGGTCCTCCCGGCATCCGAGGCACCCCAGCTGGAACGCCCTGGGCGATGTCGGCTACCTGGACGCGGAGGGCTATCTCTACCTCACCGACCGCAAGGCCTTCATGATCATCTCGGGTGGGGTGAACATCTATCCCCAGGCCATCGAGGACGCCCTGATCACCCATCCCAAGGTCGCTGACGTGGCGGTCTTCGGCGTGCCGGATCCGGAGATGGGCGAGGCGGTCAAGGCGGTGATCGAACCGGCCCCGGGCGTGGCGCCCACCACGGACCTCGCCGCCGAGCTGATGACCTACGCCCGCGAGCACCTGGCCCACTACATGGCGCCTCGCTCCATCGACTTCATCGAGGAAATGCCGCGCCTGCCCACCGGCAAGCTCTATAAGCGCATCCTCCGCGACGCCTACTGGCAGGGCGACCGCAAGATCTGAACTCAGCAGGAAAGACCATCATGCAGGACCTCGCGGGAAAGACCGCCTTCATCACCGGTGGCGCCTCAGGCCTCGGCCTGGCCATGGCCCACGCCTTCGGCGCCGCGGGCATGAACGTCATGCTGGCCGACATTGAGACCGAGGCCCTGGCCCGGGCGGTCGCCGAGCTGGAGGCCCGGCAGGTGCGCGTGGCCGCCGTCCAGTGCGACGTTACGGACCGTGCGGCCCTGGCCGCCGCCGCCCGTGAAACGGTGGCGGCCTTCGGTAAGGTCCACATCCTGTGCAACAACGCCGGCGTGGGCGCCGGCGGGGCCGCAGACGACATGAAGCCCGCCGACTGGGACTGGACCTTCCAGGTCAACCTGATGGGGGTCATCTATGGCTTCGAGGCCTTCCTGCCCCACATCCGCGCCCACGGAGAGGGCGGGGCGATCATCAACACTGCGTCCATGGCCGGCCACATTTCGCCCCCCGGCATGGAGGCCTACAGCGCTTCCAAGTTCGCCGTCGTGGCCCTGACCGAGGGCTGGGCGGCCCAGCTGGCGCCCGAGAACATCCAGGTCCAGGTCCTCTGCCCCGGCTTCGTACGCACCCGCATCAACCAGTCGGGCCGCAACCGCCCGGCCAAGTTCGGCGGCCCCCAGGTGCGCGAGATCGTCCCGGACGATCGGGTGGCGAACGGCATCGACCCGGCCCGGGTCGGAGCCCGGGTGCTGGAGGCCCTGCAGGCTGGTGACCTCTACATCTTCACCCACCCGGACATGCGCCCCTTCGTCCAGATGCGCTTCCAGCGGATCATGGAAGGCTTTGATTCCGCCGACCGGAGCCAGGCCCTGAGCGGAATGGACTACCGCACGCCGGACCTCGACCTCCTGCCCTGAGGGCGGCGGGCGCCGGGTCCGGGACTGGACGGCCCGGCGTCGATGGGCTAGGGACCCGGCCCATGCTCCGTCAGGTTCATCATCACGGCCTCCACCATCCGACCTGCGAAAGCGGGAGCGGGCGGGTGCGTTCGGCCTGATCGAACCTCCGGCGCCGGCCCCCGCGCAATGCGGACGGGGCCGGCCGGCGGCTCCGTCCCTGGCCAACCCAAGGGATAGGACCATGACCACCCCCGACACCCCGACCGAAGCCGCTGCGGACGCGCCCCGGCCCGAGGCCCACGCCCCCCGCGGCTTCATGGACCGCCGCGCCCGCGACCTGGCCGCCGAGCGCCGGATCCTGGCCCGCGTCGCCGAGGTCTATGAACGCTACGGCTTCGAGGCCCTCGACACCGGCGCCCTGGAGTACGCCGACGCCCTGGGCAAGTTCCTGCCCGACGAAGACCGTCCCAACGAGGGCGTCTTCGCCCTGCAGGACGACGACGACCAGTGGATGGCCCTGCGCTACGACCTCACCGCGCCCCTGGCCAGGTTCTTCGCCCAGAACCGCGAGGGGCTGACCAAGCCCTTCCGGCGCTACGCCTACGGTCCGGTCTGGCGCAACGAGAAGCCCGGCCCAGGCCGGTTCCGCGAGTTCACCCAGTGCGACGCCGACACGGTGGGCTCGGCCCGGCCCGAGGCGGATGCCGAGATCATCGCCATGGCCGCCGAGGGCCTGGCCGCCGCTGGCCTTCCCGAGGGCGGCTATGTCCTGCGGATCAACAACCGACGCCTGCTGAATGGCCTCCTCGACAGGGCTGGCGTGGCCGATGAGGGCCAGAAGCTCGCCGTTCTCCGGGCGGTGGACAAGCTCGACCGGCTGGGTCCAGAGGGCGTGCGCCTGCTACTGGGCGAGGGTCGCCGCGACGAGTCGGGGGCCTTCACGCGCGGCGCAGGACTGGCGAGCGGCGCCGTCGAGTCCGTCCTGGCCTTCACCGCCGCCGGGGCCGGGGACCGGGCTGAGACCCTGCGGCGCATCGCCGAGGTCATCGGCGGTTCCGCCGAGGGCGACGCAGGCCTGGAGGAACTTGCCGGGATCGACCGGGCCCTGGCCGGCATGGGCGTCGGCGCCGACCGCGCGGTCTTCGATCCGTCCGTGGTCCGTGGCCTGGAGTACTACACCGGCGCCGTCTTCGAGGCCGAGCTGCGGCTGGAGATCCTGGACGAGAAGGGGCAGCCGGCCCGGTTCGGCTCCGTCGGCGGCGGCGGCCGCTACGACGACCTGGTCGCCCGCTTCACTGGCGAGCGCACCCCCGCCACCGGCTTCTCCTTCGGCGTGTCCCGGCTAGCCGCCGCCCTGCGCGCCGCCGGCCGCGACGCTGGGCGGGAGGCGAGGGGCCCCGTGGTGGTCATCGCCTTCTCCCCCAGCGACATGGAGGCCTACTTTGGCGTGGCCGCCGAACTTCGGGCCGCCGGGATCGCCGCCGAGGTCTATCTCGGCGCCTCGGGCATGAAGGCGCAGATGAAGTATGCTGACCGCCGGCTCTCCCCTGCGGCAGTGATCCTCGGGGGCGATGAGATCGCCGCCGGGACCGTCACGGTGAAGGACCTCGACCTCGGCCGCGCCCTGGCCTCAGACGTGACCGACAACGCGGCCTGGCGGGCGGAGCGTCCGGGCCAGCAGACGGTTCCTCGCGACCAGCTGGTCGGGGTGCTTCGCCGGATCCTCGGAGAGGCGCAATGACCTCGGGTTCACGCCTTCCGGAGGCTCGTCTCGAGGCCATCCGCGCACCCTTCCGCGCCACCGGCGCGACCTGGGTGCAGCCGCCGGTCCTGCAGCCCTTGTCCCTGGTCCTCGACCTGGCCGGGGAAGCCCTGCGTTCGCGGCTCTTCGTGCTCCAGGCCGCCGGCGGGGAGGAGGTCTGCCTGAGGCCCGACTTCACCACGCCCGTCGCCCGCCTCCACCTGGCGTCCGGCGCCTCCGCCGGCGACTACGCCTATGAGGGCCTGGTCTTCCGGGCCTCGACGGACGAACCGGAAGAGATCCTTCAGGTCGGCATCGAGCGCTTCGCCCCCGACGCTGACCGCGTCGAGGCGGACTCGGGCCTGGTCGACCTCATCTGGCGCGCCGCCCTCGCCGGGGGGCGGGGGGACCTGTCCCTGCGCCTGGGCGACGCGGGTCTTTTCCCGGCCTTCGTGGACACCCTGGGCCTGAATCCTGTCCTGGCCTCGCGCCTGGTCCGCATGGCCGCCCGGCCCAGCCGGCTGGCGGCGGAGCTGGACCGTACCGATGAGGTCGCGCCCGTCGCCGGCGCCGACGCCGACGACGTGATCGCCCGCCGGCTCGGCGCCCTTCCGCCC
>CANGRP010000036.1 GCA_947456005.1 Caulobacteraceae bacterium | reverse complement strand
GCTGTCTTCCCCCCGGGTCATCCGCCATGAAGGTGGACACCCCCAGGACGGCGATGATGCCCAGCGGCAGGTTGATGAAGAAGACCCACCGCCAGTCGAGATGCTCTGTGATCCATCCGCCGACGATGGGGCCCAGGATGGGCCCTAGGATCACCGCCGAACTCCACAGGCTCATCACCCGGGGGATCTGTTCCTGCGGATAGCTGTCCAGCATGACCGACTGCGACAGGGGCATCAGTGAGGCGCCCGCCAGGCCCTGCAAGGTGCGGAAGAGCACCATCTCCGGTACGCTGGTGGCGATGCCACAGAGCATCGAAGCCGCCGTGAATCCGATGATCGACAGCACGATCATCCGCTTCCGGCCGAACTTCATCGCGAGCCAGCCGCAGAGCGGCGTCATGACCGCGGTAGCCAGGATGTAGGAGGTCAGCACCCAGGTCAGCTGCTCGGGGGAGGCCGAGATGCTGCCCTGCATATTGGGCAGGGCGACGTTGGCGATGGTGCTGTCGAGGGTATGCATCAACGTCGCCAGCATCAGGGCGCCAGTGATGGGAATGCGGTTCGCCTTATCCTTTTCGAGGAAGTCGGACGTATCAGTCATCGGCGGCCGTTCGCCAGTCCGCCCCGGCTGCGGCGAAGAGCCCGATCACGTCCGACAGACGCCGAGCCTCGGCCTCGGCCAGGCTACGTCGCGCCAGGCTGAGCTGGCGACGGGCGTCGATGGCCCGGAGGAGCGGGGTGCCGCCCAGCCTGACCCCGGCCAGCGTGATGTCGGCGTCCGTCTGCGCGGCGTCCACCGCCCGCCGGAAGGCGGCGACCTCGGTCTCTGCGGCGTCGAGGGAGGTCATCAATCCGCCGACCTGCGAGAAAGCCTCGAGCACGGTCCGGCGATACCGGGCCTCGGCCCCACGAAGGTCGGCCTCGGCCATCCTCCGGTTGGCCCGGGCGAGGCCGCCGTCGTAGATCGGTGCGGTCAGGCCCGAAGACAGGTTCCAGCCGCGGGAGTCAGACCTGAACAGATCCTCGATCTGGTTCGAGGTCTGGGCGTAGTCGCCGGTGAGGCTCAGTTTCGGAAGGGAATCCGTGTGTTCCGCCCGGGCGGCGAACCGCGCCGCGCGCAACTCGGCCTCTGCGGCCTTGATGTCGGGGCGCCCCGAAAGCAGCTCCGAGGGGAGGCTGACGGGAATGGCGCCCGGAAGGACCAGGTCCGCCAGCCTGAAGTCCGGCGGGGCCCATTCCGACGGGGACTTTCCCGCCAGGAGGGCCAGGCGACGTCGGGCCTGGTCCCTTTGCCGGAAGAGGTCGGGCATCTGGGCTTCGTCGATGGCGAGCTGGGCTTCGATCTCCACCCGGCCCGAACGGGACAGCCCGCCGAGGCCCTCGGCCCGCCGCGCAAGCTCGACAAGTTTCCTGCTGTCGTCGATCACCTGTTCCGCAGACTCGATCTGCGCGTTCAGGCCCGCGATCCAGACCACTTCCAGCGCCACGCTTGCCGAGAGCGAAAGGGCCGCCGCATCGGCTTCCCAACTCGCGGCGTCGGCAAGGGCGGAGGCCTCGCCCGCCCGGCTGCGTCCGACACCGAACAGGTCGGGGTCATAGCTCACCAGGCCTCCCAGGCTTAAGATGCTGAAGGTGCGACTGGGAAAGCCGCTGAGCCCGAAGCCCTTGCTGTTGAACAATTGCCGCTCGACCCGGGCGTTGAGACCGATCTGGGGCTTGAGCAGGGCCTGCGCCGCCTCCGCTTCCGCCTGGTGCCGTTCAAGGGTGGCGCGGGCTTCTGCTAGGCCAGGCGCGTTCTCCAGGGCCAGTCGGATGACCTCGTCGAGCTGTGGGGAGCCGAAGGCCGACCACCAGGTGCGGGATCTGACGCCGGCCTCGACAACGACCCTGGAAGGCGTGCGCTCACCGGCCAGGCCATAGCCCTCGGGGGAGGGGGTCCCGGGGGGGGCGGTGAAGGCGGCGTCCGTGGTCGCGCACCCTCCCAGGAACATGAGGCCTGCAGCGAGGCCCAGGATAGCCGCGGGGCGGGGCGGAAGGACGGGCATGGCCCTACTTCCCGTCACGGCTGGACCGCACGTCGACCTTGACCGTGGCGGACAGTCCCGCCCGGGCGGCCATGTCCGGCGGGGGCTGGTCGAACTCGATCCGGACGGGGAGCCTCTGGGTGACCTTGACCCAGTTGCCCGTGGCGTTTTGCGCAGGAAGGGCGGAGAAGGCCTGTCCCGTCCCGGGGGCGAAACTGGCCACCCGGCCCTTGAGCTTGTCCTGGGGATAGGCCTCGATGTCGATCTCGACGGGCTGTCCCACCCGCATCCGGGCGATCTGGTCTTCCTTGTAGTTCGCCTCCACCCATGGGCGTCCGGCCAGGAGCCAGAAGGCGGCCTGGGACGCGTTCAGGTAGGCGCCGACCGGCAGCTGGTCGACGCGCGCCACCACGCCGTCCGAGGGCGCCAGCACCTCCGTGTAGGAGGTGTTGAGGCGGGCGCGTTCAAGCTGGGCCCGGGCCTGCAGGACCGCAGCGGCCCGGGACCCGGCCTGGGGGTCGCCCCCGAGGACGGCGAGGGCCGCCGCCGCCGATTGTTCGGCCACCTTGAGATGTTCGCGGGCAAGCCGCGCCGCGTGGCGGGCCTGGTCGGCCACCTGAACCGATCCCGCCCCGGCCGCAGCCAATCCGGCCTGCCGCACGGCCTCGGCTTCGGCATAGCGCAGGGTCTCACGGGCTGCGGCCACGTTGGCCTGCTCGCGCCCATAGGCGGCCCGCTGTTGAGCCACCATCTGCTCCGCGTTGGCCAGTTCGGCCTCGGCGGCCGACAGGGACGCCTGGGCGTCCCGGGCGTCCAGACGGAAGAGCACCTGGCCCTTCTTCACCGCCTGGTTCTCGCGCACGAAGATCTCGACCACCCGGCCGCTGATCGAGGGGGCCACGGGGGTCTTCGCGACCTGGACAAAGGCGTTGTCGGTAGTCTGGAAGCGACCCAGGGTCAGGAAGTACCAGGCCAGGGCGGCGAGGATGACCAGCGGCCCGCCCGCCATCACGATCCAGCGTCTGGAGACGCCGCCCCTCTTGCGGGTCCCGCCCGCTGGCCCTTCCGGCGCCTTGTCGGTCACGCGCCTTCCTCCCCTTGTCTTCTCGGGTCCGATCAAGCCGGCCCGCGGGGGCTCGAAGCTCCCCATTCCCCTTCATGTTCCGCCCATTGCCGCGACAGGGCAAGTCGCGACATGGCCCGGTGAAGGATTTTCCCACGCTTTTTCTATTACTTAGCCGGAGTGTACTCAGGCGTCCAAATTTCGGATCGCACGGGCTGGCGCAGGCCGTGGTCGCCCTCGTCGCTCCCGGAGATATCCCGGACCCTCAAGGGCGCCCGTCCCAGAAAGGCGGTCCGGCCCTCAGGGGCCCTGTCGCATGGCCTAGGCGGGGGCCTTCACGCCCTCGCGGAGGCCCACGTCGCCCGCAGAGAATCCCTCCTGCACGAGCCAGAGCCTGAGCAGGTGGCGCTTGCGCGCGGGATCATCCCAGTCCTCGTAGGCGGTGCGCTTGTGGAGGATGGAGGCGTTCTTCAGCAGCTGGATGTCCCCAGGCTGGAAGTCCATGTCCAGGAAGTGGTCGGGGTCATTGGCGGTGGTCTCGATGAAGCGCAGGACCGCCTCCTGGTCCGCGGACAGGCGCGGGGCGTCGGCGTGCTGCTGGCTCTCGCGGATGTACCAGGGAATGAAGAACAGGTTCAGGCGGCCCTCCGCCAGGCGGCAGATCGGACGGCTGAACCAGGCTGGCGATCCGGGCCGGTGCTGGCCCTGGGTGTCGAAGGGAAAGGCCTCGAAGAGGGCCGGGACAAGCTCAGGCCGTTCGGACAGCAGCCGGTTGAAGATCGCCGCCGAGCTCGCGATCCGGCTCACGCCGCCGGTCCTGGCGCCCTGCAGGCAGAGGAGGCCGATGATGTCGGCGCCGTCGGTGTGGAAGTCCTGCTCGGCCCGGGTCCGGTAAAGCCGCACCCCGTAGGCGGCGGGGTCGGCGCCGGTGTCCCGGACATGGCCCAGAAGATCGCCGTCCGTGTTCTGCGAGACCGCGCGCCCCATATGCAGACCCAGGCCCCAGTAGATGTCGGCCGAGGCCTCCGGGCCGATCTCGTAGACAGGCAGGCCCCTCAGAAGGAGGAAGCCCCGGCCCCGGTCGAGGGCTTCCAGCCAGGCGGTGACTTCGGCGCCCAGCCGGGGGAGGGGGAAGTCTTCCCGGGTCCAGGCCGTGCGGTCCGCTGAACGGGTCCGGGCGGCCGTTCGCGCCGCCATCAGCTCGGCGACCTCATCGCTCCGGAGGACGCGACGCCAGTCGTCGCGCCGGCGCATATCGCGACCCAGCCAGACATCGCCGGTCGTCAGGGGGTGGAGGGTCGGCATGAAGCGCCCGGGTTTCGAGTGTCGCGTCGAGCATGATCCTGGATTCAAGATTCGACAATTCCGGAAATATCGAGATAAAAACACAGCCCATGCTCGTGAGCGTCTCAACTCCTACGGCGGAGGCCGTCGCCGCCCTCAGCGCCCTTGCACATCCGGGGCGCCTGGAGGTGTTCCGCAGGCTCGTCGCGGCGGGCCCGCAGGGGCTTGCCGCCGGCGAGATCGCCCGCACCACAGGCAGCCTTCCGAACACCCTCTCGTCGAACCTCTCCATCCTCACCGCAGCGGGTCTGACCCAGTCGCGCCGGGAGGGTCGGTCCATCGTCTACTCCGCCGACTTCGGCGCCATGCGCGGCCTCCTGGCCTACCTCATGGAAGATTGCTGCCAGGGCCGGCCAGAGATCTGCGCCGACCTGCCTCCGACCTGCCAGGGCGCCCCCGCGCCCTGACGTCCTTCATCTCCAGCCGGAACTGAAGCCGTGACTGACCGTCCCCGAAACGTCCTCTTCCTCTGCACCGGGAACTCCGCCCGTTCGGTCATCGCCGAGGGCCTGCTGCGCCGCCTGGGCGGCGACAGGTTCAGCGCCTTCTCCGCCGGGTCCTTCCCCACCGGCCGCATCAATCCGGGCGCAGTTCCCGTACTGAGGTCCCTGGGGCTCGACCCTGCTGAATTCCGCTCCAAGTCCTGGGATGAGTTCGCCGCCCCGGGAGCGGCGCCGATCCACTTCATCTTCACCGTCTGCGACAACGCCGCCGGCGAGGTCTGCCCCATCTGGCCAGGACGTCCCGTCACGGCGCACTGGGGGGTAGAGGATCCCGCGGCGGTGACAGGATCTGAGGCCGAGGTGGCGGCGGCCTTCGCTGCAACCGAACGCCGGCTGCGTCGTCGCATCGAACACTTCCTGGCCCTGCCGCCCGAAGTCCTTGACGGTCCGGACGTCCGCGCCCGGCTGGAGGCGATCGGCAAGGACTCCACGCCTTGACCTCTGCGGCCCCCGGCTTCGGTCTGGCCCGGCGTCTGGCGGCGGAGGGCCTGGGAACCGCCCTTCTCCTGTCCATCGTGGTGGGCTCGGGGATCATGGGAGAGCGGCTGTCCGGCGGGAATGACGCCATCGCCCTGCTGCTGAACACGGTCTCGACCGGCGCCGGTCTGGTGGTGCTCATCACCCTTCTGGGACCGGTCTCCGGCGCTCACTTCAATCCCCTCGTCAGCCTCCTCGCCGCCCGCGACCGGGATTTCACCGCCGGGGAAGCTGTCGCCCGGGTCGCGGTCCAGGTCCTCGCCGCTGTCGCCGGCGTCCTCCTCGCCCACGCCATGTTCGAGCTGCCGCTGTTCCAGGTCTCCGACAAGGTGCGGTCCGGCGGCGGGCAGGTGCTGTCCGAGGGCGTAGCGACCTTCGGCCTCATCCTGGTGATCCGCCTGGCCTCGCGCCTCGCCCCGGCGACCACGGCCGCCCTGGTCGCCCTCTACATCACCGCCGCCTATGGCTTCACCGCGTCCACATCCTTCGCCAACCCTGCCGTCACCCTCGCCCGGAGCCTGACCGACACCTTCGCGGGGATCGCCCCGGAGTCCGTCCCGGGGTTCCTGCTCGGCCAGGTCGGGGGCGCCCTGGCGGCGGTGGTCGCCTCCCGGTGGTTGCTGGATACGCCTCGGCCGCATTCCTAGGCGGTCCCTGAGGGGCGGGATGGTTGAATGTCGGACGCACTACGAGGCGCAGTTGCGACGCGCTGTCTTTGAGGGCATGGGCCCTGGGCGATACGCCGTCTCCTTGGCCTTCCCTTCTCGGGCGCCAGGATCATCCTCGCTCACGCGCCTTCCGCCGCCGGATTTGCTACCGGCCCGCGTTCCTTAAGGAGCGTTTTCCCTCTTGGACAAGATTATCCTGATGCGCCATCGCCTGAGGTTCAGCCGCGGTTTGTTGCCTGTCTTCCTTCTGGCGGCCTGCGGCGGCGGGGGAGGGGGCGGATCGACGCCGGCCCCGTCAGCGCCTGCAATTTCCGCCTTCTCTGCCTCTCCGGCGCAGGTCCAGCCCGGTCAGTCCGTGACCCTGTCCTGGACGGTCCAGGGCGCAACCGCCCTGTCGATCAGTCCCGGGGTCGGATCCGTCGACGGGCTTTCCAGCCGTGCTGTTACCCCTGCGGCCAGCACGACCTATGTCCTCACCGCCGCGAACCCCTCCGGCTCGGTCACCGCCTCGACGACCGTGACGGTCGCCTCTGCGCCCTACCCGCCCGGCCTCGCCCCGGGAAACCTTCAGGTCGGCGGCGTGACCCGCGAGTTCCGCGTCTACACACCTGCGGGACTGACAGGGCCGCCCAAAGCGCTTGTTCTCGTCCTGCATGGCGGGGGCGGGGCGGGGCTCACCATCGCCAATCCCGGCGCCCATCCCCTTTCCGTCTTCCGGGACGTGGCGGACCGCGAGGGCCTCATCGTCGTCTACCCGGGCGGTCAGCCGGCGCTGGATGGATCACCCGGCTGGAATGACTGCAGGTCCGACAACCAGACTTCCAGCAATGCGGATGATATCGGCTTCCTCAACGCCCTGATCGAGCAGCTTCGCACCGCGTATGGTCTGCCGACATCCAAGGTCTTCATGGCGGGAGGCTCAAACGGGGCGCAGATGACCCTCTCCTACGCCCTCGCCGGACCTGCCAATGTCGCTGCGGTGGCGTCTTCAAACGGGAACATGGCCAAGAGCCCCAAGACGGGCGCCTGCAGCGCCTCCCCGCCACGGCGGCTGCCAGTCCTCATGGTGCACGGGACGGCGGATCCGGCCATGCCCTATGCAGGTGGTTGCGTGGCCAACCTGGGCGGAAACTGCACCCGGGGCCAGGTGATCAGCGCTGAGGCGACCCGTGACGTCTGGCGCCAGGCGAACGGCGCTACGGTGACCCCTGTGCAGACTGTCTTCAATGGCGACACCTCCGATCCCGGGCCGGCCAACAGGCTGGTCTACTCTGGAGCGTCTGACGTCGAATGGTGGCGGATGGATGGGGCCGGTCATCCCGTCGCAAGCCAGAAGGTCCTGGTCCCCACTACGCCGGAGAGCGGATCACAGAACCGCGATGTCGAGTTCGCAGAGATCGCCTGGAGCTTCTTCAAGGCCCGGCTCCCGGCGTCCTAGGAGGTTATGCCGACCCGGCCTATGCGCGCTTGAGGGCCGCGATCTTCGCCCGGGTGGCGGCGTGGTCTTCCCGGGAGATGCGGAACCGCGCGTAGAGCAGGACGGCGAAGATCCCGGGGATCATGGAGACAGGCCCGAGGAAGAGCCCCAGGTGACGGATGACCTCGGGGTCGACCTGCCCGGGCTGGGCCTTCTCGGGAAAGGCGATCAGGGTCAGCACGACCCCGGCCAGGGCGGCGCCGATGGCCGTGTCGAGCTTGGCGAAGAGGGCCCGGGTCGAATAGAGCACGCCTTCCTGGCGCACCCCGAACTTCACCTCGTTCTCGTCGGCGACATCGGCCAGGGCGCTCATCACCGAGATGTTCAGGATCGCGCCCACGGCGTAGCTCACGGCGGAGATGGCCACGAGGGTCGGCAGGAGGCGCGGGTCGCCATTCGGGAACATGAGGCCGACTTCCCGCAGGATGAAGCCGAGGGCCGGGAAGACCATGAGGGCCGCCGAGCTCCAGATGATCACGGCGCGTTTGCCCCAGCGGACATGGAGCCGGGGCGTCATTGTGAGGGCCGAGACGAAGCCCACCAGGCTGCCCAGCGAGTACCAGCGCAGCTGCTCCGAGGGCAGGCCCCAGTAGTAGGTGCCGCCGTAGAGCCCGAGGGTGTCGCGGATCCCGGTCATCAGGGACAGGGCGAAAAGGCCGGCTAGCAGCCAGACATAGTTGCGATTGGCCAGGACCTTGCCGACGTCCTTCAGGAACTCGAAGGGCGAGAAGGGCGGCTGGTCTTCCGGTGGCTTGGGCAGGCGCGGGATCTGGTCTCGGGTGAACCAGGCCGATGCGAAGAGGATGGCCAGGGTCGCGCCCGCGGCGAGCAGGGAGAAGGGCAGGTAGGGTTCGGGGTTGAGCAGGCCCCGGGGATACTCGGGCGTGGCCTTGAAGAAGAAGGTGAGGGCGGTCAGCGAGATGGCGGTGCCGCCGATCCAGGTGGAGAAGTTGTTCCACGCCATCACCTTGGTGCGCTCGATATAGGACTCCGACAACTCGCCCCCGAAGGCCAGGTGCGGAGTGTGGAAGACGCTCATGGCGACCCTGAGGCCGATTACCGAACCGGTGAACCAGAGGAAGAGCAGGGTGTGGCTGAGGCCCTCCGGCGGGTTGAAGATCGCCAGGAAGAAGAGGGCGATGGGGACGGGCGCGGCGTACATGAAGGGATGCCGTCGACCGAATCGGGACCGGGTCCGGTCGGAGATCGAGCCGATGACCGGGTCGGCGAACCCGTCCACCACGAAGGAGATCGAGATGGCCAGTCCGCCCAGCCAGCCGGGCAGGCCCAGCACCTGATTGTAGTAGAGGAGGGCGTAGGACCCCAGGGAGAAGAGCGCGATCGTCTCCGCTGCGCTGCCGATGCCGAAGAACAACTTGGTGCGCAGGCGGAGCGGCGGCGGCTCCGCGCCCTGGACATGCGCCTCAGCGACGGACATGCGATTTTCTCCCAACCCCTCCTTTTGAATGGAGGGTATGAGGAAGTGGGTGGGAAGATCGCCAATCCGTCAAGCTGTTCCCTGCCGTGGACGCGGAACCTGACTCTTCGGTCAGGAGTTCAAGATCCGTTGCGGACGGCGCGGTAGACGGGAAGACCGGGGGGCGGGCTCAAGGCGCCGTAACCCGGCAGGACCTCGCCCTCGAAGCCTGCAGACTCCAGGGCGTCCAGGACCATGTCGGTGGCGAAGAGGGCCAGATGGTGGATCTCCTGCGTGCGGCGCCAACCCCCTTCCAATTCGCGAAAGGTGGTGACGGTTCGGACCAGGCGCTGTTCCGTCTCTTCGCTGATCGACCCCACCGCCCAGCTGGGCCCTTCGGTAAAGCTCCGGCTGGAGCCTCGTCCCGGCGCAGCGGCGTCGAACAGCAGGAGGCCGCCGGGGCGGAGGGATGCTGCGGCCTGCTCCAGGAAGCGGCGGAGGGCGGCCTCGCCGGCCCGCGCATCCGCCATGTAGTTCACCACCTCGCCGATGGCGCAGACCGCCTCGACGGGAGGAATCTCAACCTCATGCAGCGATCCTTGCCGGAACCTCGCGCGTGGCGCCCGGCGGCGGGCGATCTCCAGGAGGGCGGGTGAGATGTCCAGGCCCCAGACCTCTGCGCCGGCGGTGGAGAGGGGGGCGGCCAAGGCTCCGGCGCCGCACCCGATGTCCGCGACCCGCGCTCCGGCGATCTCCTCGCCGAGGGCGTCAGCGACGACCTCTGCCGCTGCTGCGCCCAGGGTGCCGAAGCCCTCGGCGTGGATCGCCGCCAGGTCCTGTTCGTAGAAGCCTTCCATCGCCCGGCCCGCCTGATCCTAGACGGACCTGAGCGCACTCGCCGGCCGCGCCGACAGGATGGGGAGCGCACCGGCCAGGCTGAGGACCAGCGTCACCGCCAGTCCTGCGCCCAGGGTGGCGAGGACGCGCCCCCAGTCCGGCGCCCAGGTGAATTCGAACACCTGGACGATGATCCACCAAGCGCCGCCAAGGCCCATGGCGAGCGCGACTCCGCCCAGAAGGAGGCCGAGGAGGCCGTACTCAAGGGCCTGGACCCCCAGCAACTGCCCTCTTGTGGCCCCCAGTGTCTTGAGCACCACGGCGTCGTAGGTCCGGGATTGGCGGGCGGCGGCGACCGCGCCGGTCAGGACCGCCATTCCCGCCAGCAGGGTCACCGAGGCGGCGGCCAGGACCGCCAGGGCCATCTGGTCCAGGAGGGTCCTCGCCTGGCCTAGGATTTCGCGAACGGAGATGACCGAGGCTCCTGGGAAGGTCCCCAGTATGGCCCGGGCGGCGGCGGTTTCTCGCTCCGGCGGCAGGCTGACGGCGCCTGCCAAGGTGTGGGGAGCGCCCGCCAGGGTGCTGGGTGGGAAGACCATCAGGTAGTTGAAGCCCATGGTGTCCCAGTCAATTCGTCTCAGGGAGGCGATGCGCGCCGGGATCTCGCGCCCCAGCACACTGACCGTGAGCCTGTCACCCACCTTGAGGCCAAGGTCTGCGGCGACCTCGTCATCCAGGGAGACGAGTGGAGGACCCGCATAGTCCTTCGGCCACCACTCACCGGCCATGATGCGGCTGCCCGCGGGCAGATCCGCCGCATAGGTGACGCCGCGTTCGCCGCGCAGCACCCAGGCCTCGCGCGGGATGACCTTGAGATCTCGGACCTTCTGGTCCCCGTAGGCTGTGATCATGCCCCGCAGGGCGGGCACGAGGTCGACCTCGGCCCCAGGCGCGGCGTCGGTCACCACCTTGCGGAAGGTCTCTGCGCCGGCGGAAGGGACGTCCAGGACAAACTGGGCCGGAGCCCGCGCGGGCACGGACCGCGCGATCTCGGCGTCGAGGCTGGTCTGGATGGCGGCGATCAAGACAAAGAGGGTCAGGGACAGGCCCATGGCGATCACCAGGGCCGACGTCTGGGAGCCGGGTCGGTGCAGGTTCGCCAGCGCCAGCCGGAGAAGGGGAGAAGCAGGGCGGGGGGCTCGTCTGGCCATGACCCTCACCCCGGCGCCGACACCCAGCAGCATGACGAGCCCTCCCGCCGCCGCCGCCATGATCCCGGCGGAATAAAGAGGCTCCACGGAGGTCAGGACCGCAAGGCCGATGGACAGGCTCGCCGCCGCGGCCACAATGCCCCCGTCGCGCAGGGCCGGGCGCCCCTGGGGTTCAAGCGACGCCCTCCAGATCGCTGCAGGCGGGGTCGACCCGGCCCGGGCGAGGGGCAGCCAGGTGAAGATGAAGGCGATCAGCAGCCCTTGGGCGGCCGCAAGGGTCAGCGGCGCCGGATGCAGGGAGAATTCCGGGCGCACGGGCAGGCGGTCGCCGATGAGGGTAAGGATCAGGGACGGCGCCCCTGCCCCCGCCGCCAGCCCCGCCAGCACGGCGATCCCCGCGACGGCGCCGACCTGGAGGAGGTACACCGTGGTGATATCGCGTCCTGAGGCCCCGAGGACCTTCAGGGTGGCGATGGAGCCGCGTCTGGCGGCGAGGTAGCCGGACACCCCGTTACTGACGCCAATGCCGGCGATGACGAGGGCGGCGAGACCGATCAGGCTCAGGAACTGGCCCATGCGCTCGAAGAACCGGCTGGCCCCAGGCGCCGCGCGGCCATGGTCCCGCACCTGCCAGCCAGACTCCCCGAACTCTTGCCGGAGGGACTCGGCGAGACGGTCAGGCGAGCGGGCTGAACCGTCGGCGAGCTTCACGCGGTACTTGGTCTGGAACAGGCTTCCGGGCTGGATCAGGCCAGTCGCAGGCAGCTCCTCCAGACGGATCAGGGCGGCGGGTCCGAGGCTGAAGCCTTCGCCCACCCGGTCCGGCTCGTTGTCCAGAACGCCTGCGACCCGGAACTCGGCCCGGCCGAATCCGACGACGGATCCGGGCCCCACTCCCAGCCGCTCGGCCAGCCCCGGCTCCACCAGAACCTCACCCGGTCCCGGCCGCGGCGTAGGACGCACGCCCGCCGGGGTCTGGACGGTGAGACTTCCATAGAGGGGATAGACGTCGTCGACGGCCTTCAGCTCGGCCAGCATGGGTGGGCCGGACCCGCCCCGCGCCATGGCCCGCAGCCGGACGGTCTCGCTGACCGGGCCGAGCTCGGCCATCCTTAGCTTCTCGGGCGCGGTGGCGGACCTCTGGGTGAGGGCGATCTCGATGTCGCCGCCCAGGAGTTCCCGGCCCTTGCGGGTCAGTTCCCCGGTGATGGCTGCGGTCAGGCTGCCGATGGCTGCAAGGGCCGCGACGCCGAGGAACAGGCAGAGGAAAAGCAGGCGCAGGCCCCGGAAGCTGGCGGACAGGTCCCGCCGCGCGATCCGCCAGAGTGTGGGCAGGGGGACGGGCGTCATGACAGCCGGTCGGAGATGATCCGGCCGTCCGCCATCTCGACAATCCGGTCGCAGCGGGCGGCGAGGCCCGGGTCATGGGTGATCATCACCAGGGTCGCCCCGGCCGCCGCGCGACGCTCGAAGAGAAGGTCCGCCACCCGACGGGAGGTCACTCCGTCCAGGTTGCCCGTGGGCTCGTCTGCGAAGATCAGGCCGGGCCGCGGGGCCATGGCCCGGGCGATGGCCACTCTCTGCTGCTCGCCGCCCGACAGCTGCGTCGGATAGTGCCCGAGCCGGTCAGCCAGTCCCACAGCGGTCAGTTCCGACACCGCCCGCTCGCGGGCGTCCCCCACCCCGCACAGCTCCAGGGGCGTGGCCACGTTCTCCAGGGCGGTCATGGTCGGCAGGAGATGGAAGGCCTGGAGGATGATGCCGATCCGGCCCCGACGCGCGCGGGCCAGGGCATCCTCGTCAAGCGGTCCGAAGTCCTCGCCATTGATCCGCACCTCGCCGGAGGTGGCGCGCTCCAGCCCGGAGAGGACCGCCATCAGGGAGGACTTCCCCGAACCCGAGGGACCAAGGACGGCCAGGCTCTGTCCGCGGGGGGCGTCGAGGTCAACACCCTTGAGGATGTCGGTGTTTCCAAGCGAGAGTGTCACGCCCCGCGCGCAGATCATCAGGTCGGTGTCGGCGGCGTTGTGGGGCATGCGTGGAGGCGTCCGGTGCGTTCAGGATTATGGCTATATGTGATCATGGCCGGGCTTTGCCAGCTTGTCCTCGCCTGTTCGCCCGGCGGGGAGGCGGCCCGGGCGCAGAAGCCGCCCTCGGCGGAGGCGGGTTTCGAGGGCCCCCTTGTGGTGGCCTTTGGCGACAGCCTGTTCGCCGGCTACGGCCTCGAACCCTCGCAGGGCTTCGCGCCGGCCCTGGAGCGGGCCCTGGCGGAGCAGGGAGTGGGCGCGCGTGTGGTCAACGCCGGCGTCTCGGGGGACACCACCGCCGCCGGTCTCGCCCGGATGGCCTTCACCCTCGACGGCCTGCCTCGCAAGCCCGACCTCGTGATCGTCGGCCTGGGCGCCAATGACATGCTGAGGGGCCTCAGCCCGGCCCAGACCCGCGCCAACCTGCAGGCCATGCTGGACGAGCTGAAGCGGCGCGGTATCCCGGCCGCCCTCACGACCATGATGGCCGCGCCCAACCTTGGTGAGGACTACGCCCGGGCCTTCAATCCCATCTACAGCGAGCTCTCTGCGGCCAATGGCGTCCGGCTCTACCCCTTCT
>CANGRP010000035.1 GCA_947456005.1 Caulobacteraceae bacterium | reverse complement strand
TTCCGACCGGACTTCTTGCGCCGGTCGGCCCCGCCGGACCATTCCGCGCTCTCGTAAGCCGAGCGGGCGGCGTCGAGGACAGGAGGGCCGCCACGCAGGCCGCGGCGGGCCCCGTCCTGGCCGATCAGATGGGCGCTGAGGGCTGCGGCCCCTTCGGCGAGGGGCGCCTCCGGCGGCGGCTTGATCCGGTCGCTCCGCCCCGCGCCGGTGTGGGTCGGCGAAGCCTCTGGAACGGGATCGATGGATAGGGTCCGGGCTTCGCGGGTCCGTCGGGTGCGGCGGAGGGGATCGATCGGCTTGGTCATCGTCCCGCAGCCAGCTTGTCGATCTGGGCGGCCATTTCCTCCATGCGGCGCTTGAGATCGGAGATGGCGTCCTCCGAACTCTTCTCGGGCGCCGGCGGGGCGGCTTGCTGGGCGCTGGCCGGCGGCGCGGCCTGGTCCGTCGCTGCGCCGTCCGGCCGGCTATAGGCGAAGGGCGAGAACATCTGCATGGCCTGGCTGAACAGGGCCATGTTCTTCTTCACCTGGTCCTCGTAGGCCGAGAGGCTGGCGGGCGGGTTCATCCCTGAGAACTGCTGGCGCAGGCGCTCCTGCTGCTCGGCGAAGGAGGCCAGGGACATTTCCAGGTAGGAGGGCAGGAAGGCCTGCATGGAGTTGCCGTAGAAGCCGATGAGTTGGCGCAGGAACTGGATCGGCAACAGGCTCTCCGACCGGCTCTCCTCATCGAAGATGATCTGGGCCAGCACCGCGCGG
This sequence comes from Caulobacteraceae bacterium, assembly GCA_947456005.1. Lineage (GTDB taxonomy): Bacteria > Pseudomonadota > Alphaproteobacteria > Caulobacterales > Caulobacteraceae > Phenylobacterium. The sequence goes on along the minus strand of CANGRP010000035.1, from coordinate 12,982 downwards.
GTGATGTCGTCATTCGACTTGGCGTCGTAGACCACGAAGTCGACGCCCTTGCGGACCATGTCGGCCAGGTGCTCGAGCGTGACGTAGGTGCTCGAGGCCGTGTTGTAGAGCCGGCGGTTGGCGTACTTCTTGATGACGACCGGGCCATCGCCCGACTTGGCGCCCTTCGCTTCGGCCATTCCGGTTCCTTCCTGCGCGGTTCCGCGCGAGAGCCTGCAGTATTGCATTGCAGTATTGCCGATGCGAGCGTCTTCTGGAAGGTGACGTAAGCGGCCGCCAGGTCAGGTGCGGCCGTCCCCCTGAAGGAGCTCCCCGCCATGACCGACGTTGTCATCGTCTCCGCCGCCCGGACCCCCGTGGGGTCCTTCAACGGCGCCCTTTCGGGCCTTCCCGCCCATGAACTCGGCCGGACCGCCATCGCCGGCGCCCTGGAACGGGCGGGCGTGGCCGCCGCCGATGTCAGCGAGGTCATCCTCGGCCAGGTGCTTCAGGCGGGCGCCGGCCAGGGCCCGGCCCGCCAGGCGGCGATCAACGCCGGGGTTCCAGTGGAAGCGCCGGCCTGGAGCCTGAACCAGCTCTGCGGCTCCGGCCTGCGGGCTGTGGCCCTGGGCGCCCAGCAGATCGCCGACGGCGCCGCCCGGGTCGTCGTGGCCGGCGGCCAGGAGAGCATGAGCCAGGCTCCTCACGCCCAGCACCTGAGGGGCGGCCAGAAGATGGGCGACCTGGCCTTCGTGGACACCATGATCAAGGATGGGCTCTGGGACGCCTTCCATGGCTATCACATGGGCCAGACCGCCGAGAACATCGCCGCCCGCTGGCAGATCACCCGCGAGGACCAGGACCGTTTCGCCGTCACTTCCCAGAACCGCGCCGAAGCGGCGCAGAAGGCGGGCCGCTTCGCCGCCGAGATCGTCCCGGTCATCGTGAAGGGCCGAAAGGGCGACACGGTGGTCGACCAGGACGAATACATCCGCCATGGGGCGACGCTGGACAGCGTCTCGGGACTGCGCCCGGCCTTCACCAAGGACGGGTCGGTGACGGCGGCCAACGCCTCCGGGCTCAATGACGGGGCGGCGGCCCTGGTGCTGATGTCGGCGGCCGAAGCCCGGGCCCGGGGCCTGACTCCCCTGGCGCGGATCGCCTCCTGGGCGCAGGCCGGGGTCGAGCCCGAGATCATGGGAACGGGCCCCATCCCCGCAACCCGCCGGGCCCTTGAGCGGGCGGGCTGGAGCGTGGCGGACCTCGACCGGGTGGAGTCGAACGAGGCCTTCGCCGCCCAGGCCCTGTGCGTCGTGCGCGAACTGGGCCTCGACCCCGACAAGGTCAATGTGAGTGGCGGGGCCATCGCGATCGGCCATCCCATCGGCGCCTCGGGCGCGCGCATCCTGACCACCCTTCTGCACGAGATGCAGCGCTCCGGGTCGGCCCGGGGCCTGGCGACCCTTTGCGTCGGCGGCGGCATGGGCGTGGCCCTCTGCGTCGAGCAGGTCTGAGATTCTGAACCCCCACGGAGGCGGCGATGGCGAGAGTGGCGTTTGTGACGGGCGGGACCCGCGGCATTGGCCGGGCGATCTGTGAGCGCCTGAAATCCGACGGCATGAGGGTGGCCGCCGGCTACTCCGGCAACGAGGAGGCGGCCCAGGCCTGCGCCCGGGAGCTGGGCGTGATGGTGGTGAAGGGTAATGTCGGATCCTTCGAGGATTGCGACCGGGCGGTGCGGGCGGTCGAGGCCGAACTCGGGCCGGTGGACGTGCTGGTCAACAACGCCGGCATCACCCGGGACGGGGTCTTCCACAAGATGTCGCCCGCCCAGTGGTCCGAGGTGATCCGGGTGAACATGGACTCGGTCTTCAACATGACCCGGCAGGTCATCGAGGGCATGCGGGAACGCGAGTGGGGCCGTATCGTCAACATCTCGTCCATCAACGGCCAGAAGGGCCAGATGGGCCAGACCAACTACGCCGCCGCCAAGGCCGGCATGATCGGCTTCACCAAGGCCCTGGCCCTGGAGAATGCGCGCAAGGGCGTGACGGTGAACTGCATCTGCCCGGGCTATATCGACACCGAGATGGTGCAGGCCGTGCCGGAGACTGTGCTGGCCTCGATCATCGCCCAGATCCCGGTGGGCCGGCTGGGACGCGGAGAGGAGATCGCCGACATGGTGGCCTTCCTGTCGGGCGAACACGCCGGCTTCGTCACCGGCTCCACCCTCTCGTTGAACGGCGGGCAGTACATGGCGGGATGAGGACAGGGTCCAAAATCCGCCCCAGTCGATGTGCTATGGTCGTCCGTGATGCCTTCCCCCGGACATCCTGACCGAACGTCCCCAAGCCGCCGCGGCCTCTTCTCCGCCCTTCTGGCGGCAGGAGTCGTCCTCGCCTTGCCGGTCGATGCGCCCGCCCAGTCGGCGATGGGGACCCGGGGCGCCCTATTCAGTCCGCCCGCCGGACAGGCGGGGCCGGCCGGGGCGCCGCCGGTGGCCCGCTACATGAGTGAGACGGGAGTCCGCTTCACCTTTGACCGCAGCCAGGGCCTGCCCCTGGTCAAGTTCGACCGCAGCCCCGAGGTCTGGGTCCTGAGGCCCCAGCCGGCGCCTCGGGGCGACATCCTCTACCTGAATGACCTGGGGGAGCCGATCCTGCGGGCCAGCCGGACCGGGGGCCTGACGGTCTTCACCACCGACCGGCCGGACGGCCTGGCCGTGGCCCTCTCCGGCGGCGGCGGCGCCCTCAGGATGACCGCCCTCGGGCCCCAGCAGCTCCTGGAGCGACTGGCCCTGGCCAGCACCCGGGCGACCCGTGCGGCTCGGCGCCTCATCCCCTTTGAGGCCGACGCCTCCCCGGCCTCCTCCGCCCTCACCGCCGACGCAGCCATGGTCGCCGCAGAGGCCATCATCCGCATGACGCGGCTGCCCGATGGGCGGATGGTCCTGGGGGCGGTGGAGCGGGTCCGTCTGGTCGAGGGCCGACAGGCCCGCGCCGACCTTCGCCAGGGCGTGATCGAGATCACCGTCGCCCCCGGCCAGGGGATGTCGGGCCGGCCTTCCTCAGACAGGATCCTGGCCGCCGCGGGAATCCGCTAGTTCCGCAGCCCCGGGCGGACGCCGATCGAGACGCCCTTGACCCCCCCCCACCGACCTTCGGTCGGAGCCCCCCCTTGGGGGAGCGATTGGCGCTGTCATTCCTCCCCATCAGGGGGAGGTGGACCGCGCAGCGGGCCGGAGGGGGTCAGCCGCGGAAGCCGTCCTTCTCGGACCGCAGGGCCGCGAAGGCCTCGTGCGGGGGAAGACCCGGGCGAAGCCGGGGCGCCCGCAGGAAGGGATTGGTGGCCTTCTCCTCGGCCAGGGTGCTGGGCACGGTGGGCTCTCCCCTCTCCCGGGCTGCAAAGACCGCTTCGGCGCGGGCCTTCACCGCCGGGTCAGAATCCACGGCCAGGGCGAAGCGGGCGTTGGAGGCGGTGTACTCGTGCGCACAATAGATCCGGGTGGCGTCCGGCAGGGCGGCGAGGCGCTGGAGGCTGGCCCACATCTGCGCCGGCGAGCCCTCGAACATGCGACCGCAGCCGAGGGCGAACAGGGTGTCACCGACGAAGGCCGCCCCTGCGGAGGGGACAAAGTAGGCGATGTGGCCAAGGGTATGCCCGCCGGACTCCAGCACCTGGAATTCGGTCTCGCCGAGAGTCACGGTCTCGCCGGGCGCAAGGACCCTGTCGACCGGGAAGCGGCCGGTCACCTCGGCCGGACCGAGGAGGTTGCAACCGGTGGCGGCCTTGACCTCGCCGTTCCCGCCGGCGTGGTCCGCGTGCCAGTGGGTGTTGAGCACCAGGTCCAAGCCCCAGCCCAGCCTGTCCAGCTCGGCGAGGATGGCGGCGGCGTCCGGGGTGTCGATGCAGGCGGTCCGCCCGGACGCCTCGTCCCGGACCAGATAGCCATAGTTGTCGGACAGGCAGGGGAACTGGTGAACGGTCAGGGTCATGGCGTCCTTCCTCCGGCGCGCCCTCCGGACCTTCCGGGGCTCGCGGTCGGGCGCGACTAGGCCTAAATCCGCGTCATGCGGCAAGACATCTCTGATCTGGCGGCCTTCTACGCCTCGCCCCTGGGCCAGGCGGCCCGGGACATGACCCTGCGCAAGGTGCTGGAGAGCTGGGGCGACTGCGCAGGGCTGGAGGTGCTGGGGGCGGGCTACGCCGCTCCGGTCCTGGCGGCCCTTTCGGATCGGGCGATACGAGCGGTGGCCGTGATGCCCCCCGAGCAGGGCGCCGAGCCCTGGCCCAGGGCCCGCCTCAATCGCGTGGCCCTCGCCGCCGAGGACGCCCTGCCCTTCCCCAACGCCCGGTTCGACCGGATCCTGCTGGTTCACGCCCTGGAGGAGAGCCCGCAGCCTGAGGCCCTGCTCAGGGAGATGACCCGTGTCCTGGCGCCGGCGGGCCAGCTGATCGCCGTGGCCGCCGCGCGCAACGGGCCCTGGGCGCCCTTCGAGTCCACGCCCTTCGGCCACGGCCGGCCTTTCAGCCGCCGCCAGCTGGCCGGGCGGCTTCGCGAGGCCGGGCTTGAGCCTACCGGCTGGACCCGCGCCCTCTATGTCCCGCCCTTCCCCTGGCTGGCGGGATGGGCCGAGGGGTTCGAGCAGGCCGGCTCCCGCCTCTGGCCGCCCTTCTCGGGACTGATCCTCATGGAGGCCGTCAAGCAGACCCTCGCCCTTCAGCCCAGGCCCGAACGCGCCGGCGTCCGAAGGCGCACCGCCCCCAGGGGGGCGACGGTCGGGGCGAGCCCGCAACCCGCTGGCCGCCGACCGGCGGGGGCTTGATCCGGCGCGGCCCCATCGCCACCCTCACGGGGATCAGGACAGGAGACGGCATGGACCGAAGACTCGCCCTCGTGACCGGCGCCTCCGCCGGGATCGGCGCTGCACTGGCGCGGAGCCTGGCCGCGCGGGGCTATGACCTGGCTCTCACCGCCCGGCGGCGCGAAAGGCTGGACGCCCTGGCGGACGAGGTGCGCCTGCGTTTCGGGGTCGAGGCCCTGGTCCTGCCCGAGGACCTGGCCGACCCCGCCGCGCCCGGCCGGCTCCTCGCGGCGGTGGACGCTGCGGGCCGCGACGTCGACGCCCTGATCAATAACGCCGGTTACGGCCTTCCGGGAGTATTCGTCGAGACGGGGTGGCAGGAGCAGGCCGACTTCCTGCAGGTGATGCTTCACGCCCCGACCGAACTGTCGTACCGGGTCCTTCCCGGCATGACCGAACGCCGTTTCGGGCGCATCCTCAACGTCGCCTCCCTCGCAGGCCTGTTGCCCGGGACCCGGGGTCACACCCTCTACGCCGCGACCAAGGCCTACCTCGTGCGCGCCTCGCAGAGCCTGCACCTGGAGGCCCGCCCCCTCGGCGTGCACGTCAGCGCCCTGTGCCCGGGATTCACCTGGTCGGAGTTCCACGACGTCAACGGAACCCGGGACCTGACCCGACAGGCCACCCCCGACTGGCTCTGGATGGGCGCCGACGAGGTGGCCGAGGCCGGCCTCGAGGCGCTGGAGGCGAACCGTCCGATCTGCGTTCCCGGGGCCCCGAACAAGGCTATCGCCGCCCTTGTGAGGCTGATTCCCGAAGACTGGGCCCTGGCCCTGGCGGACTCCCAGGGCTGGCGCTTCCGCAAGCGCTGAGCCGGGTCAGGACTTGTAGGGCTGGGAGGCCTCTTCAAGGATCAGACCGCTGGTGGAGTCGGCGATCCCGGACAGGATGAACTGCACCGCCATGGCGCAGAGGATCAGACCCAGCACCCGGACCACGATGGCCAGGCCGATCCGGCCCAGCAGGCGGGAAATCAGCGGGGTCGCCCAGAAGGACAGCATTGTCGACAGGGCGACCAGGACGATCACGCCCACCCCGGTGGCGATGCCGGCCACGCCATAGTCACGCGCCTCGCTGGCGTAGATGATCACCGTGGAGATGGCGCCCGGACCGATCAGCAGCGGCATGGCGAAGGGCACGATCATGGACTCGAAGCGGCGACGGGCCTGGGCCGTCCGGCCGCCTTCCTGCATCTCCTCAGGACCGGCGGCGACCGATTCTGCGAAGTCATTCCGGGTCATGTCGAGGCCGAGAAGCAGGAGCAGGATACCCCCCGCGATCCGGAAGGCGGGCAGGGAGATCCCGAAGAAGGCCAGCAGGCTGAGTCCGGTGAAGAAGAAGAAGATCAGGAAGCCCATGACGAAGAGGGCGACGAAGACGGCGATGAGCCGCGCCGTGCTGTTCTTCACCCCGCGGGTCGCCGCCGCGAACAGGGGGACATTGCCCACCGGGTCAATCAGGGCGAAGAGGGCGATGAAGAAGTTGACGGCGAAAATCTCGGGGATCATGGGAGGTCCATACCCCATTTCGCCACCGCCGCCGACCCCGGAGAGCCCAGGATGAAGACGCCCGCCCCGGATCCCCGCCTCATCGTCCCCCTGGACCAGCCCGGCCTTGCCGAGGCCCGGGCCCTCGTGGAGACCCTGGGCGACCGGGTCAGCTTCTACAAGGTCGGGCTGGAGTTGTTCGCCCGGGGCGGCATGGAACTGGCGCGGGAGCTGAAGGGGAAGGGCAAGCAGGTCTTCCTCGACTGGAAGCTGCACGACATCGGCGCCACGGTGGAACGCGCCGCCGCCGCCCTCTCGGACTCCGGCTGCGATCTCCTGACCGTGCACGCCGAACCCCAGGTCATGGCCGCCGCGGTTCGGGGCGTGGGCCGGTCCAACCTGAAGGTCCTCGCCGTCACCGTCCTGACCAGCCTGTCTGACGAGGACCTGAAGGCGATCGGCTACGCCTCCACGGCGCGAAGCCTCGTGGAGCGGCGCATCCATCAGGCCCTTGAGGCCGGCTGCGCCGGCGTGGTGGCCAGTCCCCAGGAGGCCGAGCTGGCCCGGCGGATCGGCGGGAAGGACTTCCTGGTGGTCACGCCGGGGATTCGTCCCGAATGGTCTGCGAAGAACGACCAGGTGCGCGCCGCGAGCCCGGCGGACGCCTTGCGCGCCGGCGCCTCGCACCTGGTGTGCGGCCGACCGATCTCGGCCGCGAATGACCCGGCCGAGGCGGCCCTGAAGGTGATCGCAGAGATGGCGGCGGTCCCGGCCTAGGCGGCTGCGGGGAGGAACGGCGAGTCCGCTGACCCCCTCATCCGCCTCCGGCGTGAGCTCCCCCTTGGGGGAGCAATTGGCGCTTTAGCTTCGCTCAGGGGGACGCAGCGCGGCGGAGGGGGTTAGCCGAAGCGAGGCCTAGAAGTCGACGGCGATGCCCTTTCGCTCCCAGTCACCGAAGCGGGTGGGCTCAAGGCCTGCGGGACCGCCTTGTTCGGCCAGCCGCTCGGCCTCCGCGGCCTCGGCGGCCTTGCGGGCGGCGGCTTCCTCCAGGGCCCGGCGGGCGGCCGGGCTGAGGGCCTTGCCGGGGGCGGCGTTGGGGGGCGCGTCGTCTTCCATAATCCCCATCTAGGCGTCCGGGACGCGAAACGCCAGTTGCCATGGCCGCCGGAACCGGGCAGGCGGCTCTGCGTGACCGAACCCCGCCTTCCCACCGGACTGCCCGCCCGCCGCGCCGCGCTTGACCTCCTGGCTGCAGCCCTGTCCCAACGCGCCGGGCTTGAAGACGATTCCGCCGCTCCCGGCCTTGCCGGCCTGGAGCCCCGGGACCGGGCCTTCGCCCGCATCCTGGTCCTGACGGCCCTGCGGCGACTGGGGCCTGTCGACCGGGCCCTCGACGCCCGAATCCCGCGCCCGCCGCCGGAAATCGTCCGCAACATCCTGAGACTGGGCGCCGTCCAGGCCCTTGTCCTGGGCGCCCCGCCCCACGCCGCCGTCAGCGCCAGCGTCGACCTGGCGGACTCCCTCCCCGCCGCCCGCCGCTTCAAGGGGCTGGTCAACGCCGTCCTGAGGGGCCTGCTCCGCGAGCCGCCGGACCTTGCCGATCCGGAGACCCTCGCCCCGCCCTGGCTCCTGGCCCGCTGGAGCGCAGCCTGGGGTCGCCCCTCCGCCCTCTCCGTCGCCGCCGTGATCGCCGGGGAGCCGGACACAGACCTGACCCTGAGGGATGATCCCGGAGCGCTGACCGAGGCCCTTGAACTGACCCGGGTGGCCGCCGACACCTGGCGCACCTCCCGGCGAGGCGAGGTCTCGGCCTGGGAAGGTTTTGCGGAGGGCCGATGGTGGGTCCAGGACGCCAGCGCCGCCGTCCCCGCCCGCCTCCTGAACCCCCGGCCGGGCCTCACCGTCCTGGACCTGTGCGCGGCGCCTGGCGGAAAGACCTTGCAACTGGCGGCCGCCGGCGCGGAGGTCACCGCCCTCGACAGGTCGCAGGGCCGCCTGCACCGGGTGCGGGAGAACCTGGAACGGACCGGCCTGACCGCCGAGGTCATCGCCGCCGACGCCGCGACCTGGGACGACGGACGAACCTTCGACGCCGTCCTGCTCGACGCCCCCTGCAGCGCCACGGGGACCTTCCGCCGGAACCCGGACGTGCTTTGGGCGGTGAAGCCTGGCGACATCGCCGTGCTGGCCGCCGCCCAGGCCCGCCTGCTGGACGCCGCCGCCCGGCGGGTGCGCCCGGGCGGGCGGCTTGTCTACTGCGTCTGCTCGCTGGAGCCCGAGGAGGGCGAGGGCCAGGTTGCGGGATTCCTGAAGCGGTGCGCCGACTTCGCCCTGGACCCGATCGCCTCCGGCGAGGGCGGCGCCCCGGCCGAGAGCCGCCTCGAGGACGGGACGCTCCGCATCCTGCCGACCCATCGCGCCGGAGGTACGGACGGCTTCTTCATCGCACGCTTCGCCCGTCGGCCAAACCGCCGCGCCCGCCGGGACTTGGCGCAGGCCGCGGGGGCGGCTAAGTCCGACGCATGAGCCTGCGCCCGATCATCGCCCCCTCGCTCCTCGCCGCCGACTTCGCCCGGCTGGGCGAAGAGGTCCGCGCCGTCCAGGCCGCCGGCGCCGACTGGCTGCACATCGACGTGATGGACGGTCACTTCGTGCCGAACATCACCCTGGGACCTGACATCGTCCGGGCCCTGAAGCCGCACGCGACCGTCCCCATGGACGTGCACCTGATGATCGCCCCGGTGGACCCCTACCTGGAGGCCTTCGTCGAGGCCGGCGCCGACATTGTCAGCGTGCATCCGGAGAGTGGGCCGCACCTGAACCGGACCCTGAAGCGCATCCGCCAGCTGGGGGCGCGGGCCGGGGTGGTCTTCAACCCCTCGACCTCGCCCTCGGTGATCGAATGGATGATGGACGAGGTGGACCTGATCCTCGTCATGTCCATCAACCCGGGCTTCGGCGGCCAGACCTTCATGCATTCCCAGCTGGCCAAGATCGAGGCCCTGAGGCGGATGATCGACGCCAGCGGCCGGGACATCGTGCTGGAGGTGGACGGCGGGGTGACCGCCGAGACCGCTCGACTGTGCGTGGACGCCGGCGCCACCGCCCTGGTGGCCGGAACCGCAGTGTTCCGGGGCGGTCCCGACGCCTACGCGTCCAACATCGCCGCCCTTCGAGGTTGACGACCCCTCAGGCAGCGGTTTCCGGGAATCGCCGGAAGCGCTAGAAGGCCCCTGTCCTGCGTGACTGGCGAAACAGGTGGTCCACCACCGGGGAGCGCACGGACGTCAAAGCGCCGCTCGCCTGGGCCAACCTTCCGAACCGCCACGGAGAGCGCCATGCCTGCCGCCCCTGACTTCCCGCCCGCGCCTGATCGAGTCTTTGTCCGCCGCGCCCTGATCTCGGTTTCGGACAAGACGGGCCTGGTCGAGGCGGCCCGGGCCCTGGCGGAAGGGGGCGTGGAGCTGGTGTCGACGGGCGGCACCCGGGCGGCCATCGCCGCCGCCGGCCTGGCCGTGAAGGACGTCTCGGACCTGACCGGCTTTCCAGAAATGATGGACGGCCGGGTCAAGACCCTGCATCCCGTGGTGCACGGCGGCCTCCTGGGCGTACGCGACGCTCCGGCCCACGCCGCCGCCATGGCCGAGCACGGGATCGGCGGGATCGACCTCGTCTACGTCAACCTCTACCCCTTCGAGAAGACGGTGGCCGGTGGGGGCGACTTCGCCAGCGCCATTGAGAACATCGATATCGGCGGCCCCGCCATGATCCGCTCGGCGGCCAAGAACCATGGCTATGTGGCGGTCTGCACCGAGCTGGAGGACCTCCAGGAGGTCCTGGCCGAGCTGGCGGTGGACGGGACGACGAGCCTGGTCCTGCGCAAGACCCTGGCGGCCCGCGCCTACGCCCGCACGGCGGCCTATGACGCGGCCATCTCGACCTGGTTTGCGGCCCAGTTGGGCGAGGCCGCACCCCGGCGCCGGACCCTGTCGGGCCGCCTGGTCCAGACCCTGCGCTACGGCGAGAACCCGCACCAGGCCGCCGCATTCTATGTCGAGGAGACGCCGCGGACCGGGGTCGCGACCGCCCGCCAGGTGCAGGGCAAGGCCCTCAGCTACAACAACATCGCCGACACTGACGCGGCCATCGAGCTGGTGGCGGAGTTCGATCCCCAGGCCTCGGCCGCCGTGGCCATCATCAAGCACGCCAATCCCTGCGGCGTCGCCCTGGGGGCGGACCTCAAGACCGCCTACGCCCGCGCCCTGCAGTGTGACCCGGTCTCGGCCTTCGGCGGCATTGTGGCGGTGAACCGCCGCCTGGATGCGGCGGCGGCGAAGGAGATCATCAAGATCTTCACCGAGGTGGTGGTGGCCCCCGAGGCTGACGAGGACGCCATCGCCCTCTTCGCCAAGAAGAAGGACCTGCGCCTGCTGCTGACCGGCGGCATGCCCGACCCCCTGGCGACCGGCGACCTCTTCAAGCAGGTGGCGGGCGGCTTCCTGGTCCAGGGCCGCGATGCCTCTCGCCTGACCGCCGCCGACCTGAGGATCGTCACGCGCCGCCAGCCGACCCCGCAAGAGGTGAATGACATGCTGTTCGCCTTCACCGTCGCCAAGCACGTCAAGTCGAACGCCATCGTCTTTGCGCGAGACGGCCAGACGGCGGGCATTGGCGCAGGCCAGATGAACCGGCGCGACTCCGCCCGGATCGCGGCCCTCCGCGCCGGCGAGGCGGCCGAGCAGGCCGGCCTGCCGGAGAGCCTGGCCAAGGGGTCGGCCTGCGCCTCCGAAGCCTTCTTCCCCTTCGCCGACGGCCTCATCCAGGCGGCGGAGGCCGGGGCCACCGCGGTGATCCAGCCGGGTGGCTCGATCCGGGACGAGGAGGTGATCGCCGCCGCCGACGCCGCCGGCGTGACCATGGCCTTTACGGGCGTACGCGTTTTCCGGCACTAATCAGCGCTAACGCCTTCCCTTCTCTTCAGACACAGGGCCCCTTCATGACCCCGTTCCGCCCCCTCGCCCTGGCCGGCCTGAGCCTGGCCCTGGTCGTCCCGATCCTTGCACCCGCCCCCGCCCTCGCTGCGCCCAAGGCGGCGGCGTCGCCGGCGGAGACCGCCACCTGGTCCTCGGCCACCCTTCGACGGCCGGTAAGCTTCGCCGAGGCGGCCGCGCCGAAATCCGGCGTCCTCGTGATCGCCGCCGGCTCCGCCGCCGAGGCCTCGGAGCGAGCCTCCGTCCTCCTGACGCCGGACGCGGGCGCCAGCCTCCGCCGGGCGGTCGAGTCGGCGGCGTTCGACTTTTCCAGCGGAGACATGCTGGTCCTGAGGGCCTTTAGCGGGCTTGAGCAGGTCCTCGTCCTGGGACTGGGCAAGTCGCCGGCAAGCGCCAGCCTGCAGAGCGCTGGCGAGGCCCTCGGTCGGTCCCTGGCGAAGGTGAAGTCGCCGGTCACGGTGTCAGGCGGACCGCTTTCCGCGGAAGGCCTCGCCGCCCTGGCCACGGGCTTCGGCATCGGCGAGTACCGGTCGGACCTCCTGAGCTCGGACCGTCCGACGACCGCGCCCGGGGGCGTCGTCTTCACGGGCGCCGGGGCGTCGGGAGCGGAGGCGATCTTCCGGGGTCGCGGCCAGGCCTTGGTCGAGGCGGTCCAGTGGGCCCGGGACGTCTCCAACCTTCCCGCCAACCTGATGTATCCTCAGGCCTTCGTCGACAGCGCCCGGGCGGCCTTCACCGGCGTTCCGGGGGTAACGATCGAGGTCCTGGATGAGACGGCCATGCGTCGCCTGGGCATGGGCGCCCTGACCGGCGTGGGCATGGGTTCGGCCCGCCCGCCTCGGCTGCTGGTCGTGCGCTATCGGGGCGCCAGCGCCCCCGCAGGCGGGCCCCTGGTCCTGGCGGGCAAGGGCATCACCTTCGACAGCGGGGGCATTTCCATCAAGCCCGGCGCCGGCATGGGCGAGATGAAGATGGACATGTCCGGCGCCGCCTCGGTGACCGGGGCGGTCCTGTCCCTCGCGAAGTCGGGCGCGCCCGTGAACGTGGTCGCCGTCTCCGCCCTGGCCGAGAACATGCCCGACGGCGCCGCCATCCGCCCGGGCGACGTGCTGACGGCCATGAACGGCAAGACCATCGAGATCATCTCCACCGACGCCGAGGGGCGGCTGGTCCTGGCCGACGCCCTGGTCTGGGCCGAGCGCAACCTGAAGCCCTCAGCCATCGTCGACCTGGCCACCCTGACCGGCGCGGTCCGGACGGCCCTGGGCGACGACTACGCCGGCCTGTTCGGCCGCGGGGACGCCCTGCTCGATCGTGTGATGGCGGCGGGCGAGCAGACGGGCGAGGGCCTGTGGAAGCTGCCGCTCCATCCCAGCTATGCAAAGGATACGGCCTCCACCATCGCCGACATCAAGAACACCGGAGACGGTGGAGCGGGGGCCGGAACCGGGGCCTGGTTTATCGGCGAGTTCGTCAGCCGCGACATTCCCTGGGCCCACCTCGACATCGCCGGCGTCGCCTATGGCGCAGCAAACGCCGTCAAGCCCGCAGGATCGGCTGGCTTTGGGGTCCGTCTGCTCGATCGCCTGGCTCGGGACTGGGGGCGGTAGTCCAGCGGGTTCAGGCCGTATCGACCATCACCAGCTCGGCGTCCTCCAGG
>CANGRP010000034.1 GCA_947456005.1 Caulobacteraceae bacterium | reverse complement strand
GTGGTTGGAGACGATGAAGCCTTCGAGCCGCAGGTTCTTGCCGATGATCAGGGCCATGTTCGACGGGCCGGGGACGGGCGCCTCTGCGTTGTACATCGAGATCATGCCGCAGATGGCGAAGCGGCCGAAGGGGCGGGCGGCGTTCAGGGCCGCCTCCAGGTGGCCGCCGCCGACATTGTCGAAGTAGACGTCGATCCCCTCGGGCGCCGCCTCAGCCAGGGCGGCGGTCAGGGCGGCGGCGTCGTCGCCGGTCGCCTTATAGTCGATCACCGCATCGACCCCGATCTCGTCCTTAAGGAACCTGGCCTTCTCAGCGCCCCCGGCCGAGGCGATGACCTTTTGGCCCTTCAGCTTGGCGATCTGGCACACGAGGGAGCCCACGGCCCCGGCTGCGCCGGAGACGAAGACCACATCGCCTGGCTTAAGCGCGGCGACGCGGAGCAGGCCGGCATAGGCGGTCAGGCCGGGCATGCCGGCGACGCCCAGGAAGGCCTCGGTGGGCAGGCCATGGGTGTTGAGCTTCTGGACGCTGGACGCCGGAGCATTGAAGGCCTCGCGCCAGCCGAAATTGGATTGGACGAGGTCGCCGGGCTTCAGGGACGGATCGTTGGAAGCGATCACCTCGCCGATGGCGCCGCCTTCGAGGGGCCGGCCCAGCTGGAAGGGCGGGACATAGCTCTTCACGTCGTTCATCCGCCCGCGCATGTAGGGATCGACGGTCATCCAGGTGTTGCGCACCTGGACCTCTCCCGGACCGGGGGCGGCGAGCTCGACGGTGGCGACCTCGAAGTTGGCGGCGGCGGGCAGGCCCTGCGGGCGGCTGCGCAGTCGGATTTCCCGTGAAGTGGTCATGTCTTCCCCCTAAGGAACTTGGTGAGGCGGCGGCGCCGCCGCTCTGGAACTACACCCAAGGTGGCGCCCGGGGGCTTGGAATGCTAGGCGCAAGCGAGGATTCCGGAGCAGAGAATGGACAAGGTCCTGAGGGGCGGGGTGATCGGCGCCGGGGTGTTCGGGGGCTACCACGCCCGCCAGTACGCCCAGGCTGCGGGCGCGCGGCTGGCCGCCGTCTTCGATCCGGACCTGGAGCGGGCCCGCGATGTGGCCTCCCGCCACGGGGCGGAGGCCTTCGCAGAGTTGTCGGCCTTCCTGGATGCTGTCGATGTGGTGACCGTGGCGTCCCCCGGGGTCCTCCACGCCGAAGGCGCGCTGGCGGCCCTCAGGGCCGGCCGGCCGGTCTATGTGGAGAAGCCCCTGGCGGTCAGCCTGGAGGAGTCCGACCGCATCCTTGCGGAGGCGTCTCGGCGCGCCCTGGTGGTGGCTTGCGGGCACCAGGAGCGGGTGGTCTTTGACGCCATCGGCCTGTTCAGCGCGCCGGAGCGGCCCCTCAGGCTGGAGGCCGTGCGTCAGGGACCCGTCAGCCAGCGCAGCCTCGACATCTCTGTCATCCTCGACCTGATGATCCATGACCTCGACCTCGCCCTGGCGCTCTCGGCGGGCGCGCCCCTGGCGGCGGAGGGGGAGGGCGACATCGCCTACAGCGGCGGCCTGGACGCCGTTCGCGCCGAGGTGACCTTCGATGACGGCTTCACCGCGATCTTCGACGCCTCGCGCATGGCCCCCGAGCGGCGCCGGTCGATGAAGGTGGTCTATCCCTCCGGAGAACTGGAGATCGACTTCCTGGCCCGGACATTCCGCAACACCACCCGGTTCGACCTCAATCCGGACTTCGCCGAAACGCCCGGCGCCCGCGACCCCCTCGGCGCCAGCGTCAGCGCCTTCCTGGACTGCGTCCGGGGAGAACGGGACCGGCCGGTCGTCACCGGCGAGGAGGCCGCCCGGGCCCTGGACCTGGCCCTCGCCATCGAGCATGCGGTGGAAGACTCCGGCCCCCGACACCACGTCTGACCCTTCGACAGGAGAGCCCCATGACCAGCCTCTACGATTTCAGCTTCACCTCCATCGACGGGGAGCCGCTTCCCCTGACCGGATTCCGCGACCGCGCCGTGTTGGTGGTGAATACCGCCTCGCGCTGCGGCCTGACCCCGCAGTACGAGGGGCTCGAGGCTCTCTATGCGAAGTATCGGGACCAGGGCCTCACCGTGCTGGGCGTGCCCTGCAATCAGTTCATGGGCCAGGAGCCGGGGACCGAAGCCGAGATCAAGGCCTTCTGCGAGACCCGGTTCAACATCGACTTCCCGCTGACCGCCAAGGAAGACGTCAAGGGCGCCTCGGCCCACCCCTTCTACAAGTGGGCCCTGGAGACCCTGGGCGAGGCCGCCGACCCGGCGTGGAACTTCCACAAGCTTCTGGTCGGCCGTGACGGCCAACTGATCGCCGCCTTCGGGCCCCGCACGGACCCCCAGGCCGCGGAAATCGTCTCTGCGGTCGAAGCCGCGCTTTCGGCCCCGACCCCGGCGTGACGGACGCGGAGATCGAGGCCCGCTTCAACGCCGCGGTCGGTCTCCATCGGGCCGGCCGGGCGGGAGAGGCTGTTCCTGTCTATCGGGAGATCCTCGCTGCGCGCCCGGGGCATGGCCATGCGGCCTACAACCTGGGCGTCGCCGTGCGATCCCTCGGCCGAATCCGGGAGGCCATCGACATCTGGTCGGCCCTTGCGGAGCGGGAGCCTGGCCGGGTCGACGCCCTGCTGGCCCTCAGCCGCGCCTTCCGGTCGTTGAACGACGATGGGCGATCCCTCGACTTCGCCACCCGTGCGGCGGCGCTGCGGCCGGAGTCCGGCGACGCCCATAACCTGCGCTCCAATGCCCTCAGATCCCTCGGCCGCAACACCGAGGCGCTGACCGCCCTGGACGCGGCGATCGCCGCAGAGCCAGCCTACGCCCTGGCGTACTCGAACCGCGGACACCTGCTCTCGGCCCTCAAGCGACACGCAGAGGCGGTGGAGTCCTATCGCGCAGCCCGGGCCCTGGAGCCCTCGCTTCCCGACCTGACCGGCGCCCTGCTCGACCAGCAGATGCGGAGCTGCGACTGGCGTGACTTCGCCGTCCTGCGAGACGAGGTCTGTGACGGCGTGCGGCGCGGCGAGCCCGTGACCATCCCCTTCACCTTCCTGGCCCACAATGACGACCCCGCCGACCAGATGGCCTGCGTCCGCACCCATGTGAAGGGGCGCTTCCCGGAGATCCCGGCGGCCGTCTGGAAGGGGGAGACCTACCGGCACGACCGTATCCGCGTCGGCTATGTATCGTCCGACCTGCGGATCCATGCCGTCTCCCAACTGCTGGTGGGCCTTCTTGAGCGCCATGACCGAGGCCGGTTTGAGGTCCACGCCTTCGCCCTGCCGCCCCTCGTGGAGGACGACCTGCGGGCCCGTGTCCGGGCCGCCTGTGACACCTTTACGGACGTTTCAGCCCTGGATGACGCGGGGATCGCCGCCGCGCTTCGCGCGGCGGAGATCGACATCGCCGTCGACTTGAACGGCTTTACCACCCACTGCCGACCAGGAGTCTTCGTGCGCCGCTGTGCGCCCGTCCAGATCAACTACCTTGGGTATCCCGGCGCCATGGGAACGGTGGCAGCAGACTACATCCTGGCGGATTACACGGTCATTCCCGCTGAAGAATCAAATAATTACGACGAAAAGATCATCCGACTTCCCTTCGCCTACCAACCCAACGACGATCGCCGCGTGATCGCCGACAAGTCCGCGACGCGAGCCGAGGCCGGCCTTCCGGATACGGGCTTCGTCTTCTGCAGCTTCAACGCCAGCTACAAGATCACGCCGCCGGTCTTCGACGTCTGGATGCAGCTCCTGCAGGAGGTTCCCGGGTCTGTTCTCTGGCTTCTGGGCGGCGATACCGTGATCGAGGCGAACCTCCGTCGCGAGGCCGTCGCCAGGGGGGTTGACGCCGGCAGGCTGATCTTCGCCCCCAAGACGCCCCTGCCGGATCACCTGGCCCGCCACCGGCTGGCGGACCTCTTCCTCGACACCCTGCCATACAACGCCCACACCACGGCCAGCGACGCCCTCTGGGCGGGACTGCCCCTGGTGACCTGCGCGGGACGCAGCTTCGCGGCCCGGGTCGCCGCCTCCCTCCTTCGGGCGACGGGCCTGCCGGACCTGGTGACGACCTCCCTGGAAGACTACAAGGGCCTGGCCCTGGCCCTCGCGCGGGATCCCGGGCGGCTGGCGGCCGTCAAGGCGCGGCTGGCCGCGAACCTCCCGGGCGCACCCCTCTTCGACACCGACCAGACCCGCCGGCAGGTCGAGAAGGCCTATGAGATCGCCTGGGGCCGCCGGATGGCCGGTCTTGAGCCCCGGAGCTTCGACGTCCCCGAAGACGCCTGAGAGGGCTCAGTCCTCGAGGATCCGGCTGGTCCTGCGGGTGTCGGGCATGATCAGGTAGGTGACCAGGGACATCCCGATGACCGCCGTGACATAGATGTAGAACCCGGGCTCGAAGCCGGCCTTCTTGAAGCTGAGGGCGATGAACTCTGCAGTGCCTCCGAACAGGGCGTTGGCGATGGCGTAGGGCAGGGCGACGCCCAGGGCCCGGATCTCGGTCGGGAACATCTCCGCCTTCACGATGGCGCTGACGGAGGTGTAGCCGCTCACCACGGCCAGGCTTCCCAGCACCAGCAGGAAGGCGGTCAGGGGCTCGCGCGTCTCGGCCAGGGTGGACAGGACCGGCCAGGTCATGGCGACCCCGCCGATGCCGAAGGCCAGGAGCAGGGCCCGTCGCCCGAAGCGGTCGGAAAGGGCTCCGGAGAGGGGCTGCATCAGCACGAAGCAGGCCAGGGCCGCCGTCGTGATCAGGTTCGACTGGTCCCTCGAGAACCCCGAGGTGTTGACCAGGAACTTCTGCATGTACGTGCCGAAGGTGTAGTAGGCGAGGGTGCCCCCCGCGGTCAGGCCGAAGACCATCATCGTCTCGCGCGGGTGCTCGCTGACAAGCCGCCAGGTGGCCGTCCGGGAGCCGTCGCGAGCCTTGAACGAAGGGGTTTCCTCCATGCCCCTGCGCATGACCAGCACGGCCGTGGCCATCAGGGCGCCGACAATGAAGGCCACCCGCCATCCCCAGGCGTTCATCTGCTCGGGCGGCAGGACCGCGGTCAGGGCCAGCAGAAGCAGGAGGGCCAGGAGCTGTCCCGACATCAGGGTCGAGTAGAAGATCCCCGACCAGAAGCCCCGACGGTCCCGGGAAGCCATTTCGGAGAGGTAGGTGGCGCTGGCGCCGTACTCGCCCCCCATGCTGACCCCCTGCAGGATGCGGGCCAGGACCAGGATGGCGGGCGCCGCAAGGCCGATCTGGGCATAGCCGGGGCAAAGGCCGATGATCAGCGAGCCCAGGCACATGAGGCCCACGGCGACGATCATCGCCGCCCGCCGTCCGGCCCGGTCGCCGTAGAGCCCCATGATCCAGGCGCCGAAGGGGCGGGCGAGGAACCCTACGGCGTAGACGGCGGCCGAGCCCAGGAGCTGGGCGGTCTGGTCTCCCTTCGGGAAGAAGACCGGGGCGAAGTAGAGGGCGAAGGCGGCGTAGACGAACCAGTCGAAGGTCTCGACCATGTTGCCGGCGGATCCCGCGAGGATCGAGCGCAGCCGGGAGCGTTCCGCCTGAGGGTCCTGGGCCATGACTTCCCCCTGTTTTGCCGAAGGATCTAGCCTGCTTTGACCGCTGTGTCGCCGCCGGGGCTTCCAACCCTCTAAGGCTCCCGCTAGGGAGGACTGCACACTGCAGAGGAGCCCCCCGTGACCCGCAAGCCTGATGGAACCTGGGACAAGTCCCGCCTTCCGAGCCGTCATGTGACCGAGGGTCCGGCCCGGGCGCCGCACCGGTCCTATTACTACGCGATGGGCCTTGGCACGCGGGAGATCGCCCAGCCCTTCGTCGGCGTGGCCTCCTGCTGGAACGAGGCGGCGCCCTGCAACACCGCCCTGATGCGCCAGGCGCATGCGGTCTCCGAAGGCGTCAAGAAGGCCGGCGCCACCCCGCGGGAGTTCTGCACCATCACCGTCACGGACGGCATCGCCATGGGCCATGAGGGCATGCGTTCATCCCTCGTCAGCCGCGACCTGATCGCCGACTCCGTCGAGCTGACCATGCGCGGCCACGGCTACGACGCCCTCGTGGGCATCGCCGGCTGCGACAAGTCCCTTCCGGGCATGATGATGGCCATGCTGCGCCTGAACGTGCCGTCGGTCTTTCTCTATGGCGGCTCCATCCTTCCGGGCTCCTGGCAGGGCCGGGACGTGACCGTGCTGGACGTCTTCGAGGCCGTCGGCCAGCACTCGGCCGGCAAGATGAGCCTGGATGACCTCTGTTCCCTGGAGCAGCACGCCTGTCCGTCTGACGGCGCCTGTGGCGGCCAGTTCACCGCCAACACCATGGCCTGCGTGTCGGAGGCCATCGGCCTGGCCCTGCCGCTGTCGTCGGCCCTGCCGGCCCCCTTCCTGACCCGAGACGCCTACGCCGTCGCCTCGGGCGAGGCGGTGGTTCGCCTGATCGCGACCCAGCTGCGGCCGCGGGACTTCATCACCCGCAAGTCCTTCGAGAACGCCGCGGCCATCGTGGCCGCCACCGGCGGCTCCACCAACGCCGCCCTGCACCTGCCGGCCATGGCCCACGAGTGCGGCATCTCCTTCACCCTGCGCGACTTCGCCGAGATCGCCCAGCGCACGCCGCACATCGCCGACCTGAAGCCCGGCGGCCGCTTCGTGGCCAAGGACATGGGGGAGGCCGGCGGCATGCCCATGCTGCTCAAGACCCTCCTGGAAGGCGGTTACATCCACGGCGACTGCATGACCGTGACCGGCAAGACCATCGCCGAGAACGTGAGTGAGGTGTCCTGGCGCGATGACCAGGAGGTTATCCGTCCGGTCTCGAACCCGCTTTCGCCCACCGGCGGCGTGGTCGGCCTGTGGGGCTCGCTCGCCCCGGACGGCGCCATCGTCAAGGTGGCGGGCATGGCCTCGCACCGGTCGCACCGGGGTCCGGCCCGGGTGTTCAACGGAGAGCAGGCCTGCTTTGAGGCGGTCGAGCGCGGCGACTATCAGGACGGCGATGTCCTGGTCATCCGCTATGAGGGCGCCCGGGGCGGGCCGGGCATGCGCGAGATGCTGTCGACGACTGCAGCGCTGACCGGGCAGGGGCGGGGCGACAAGGTGGCCCTTGTCACGGATGGCCGCTTCTCAGGCGCCACCCGCGGCCTGTGCATCGGCCATGTGGGTCCGGAGGCCCAGATGGGCGGTCCCATCGGCCTGGTCCAGGACGGCGACATCATCTTCATCGATGCGGATGCGGGCGTCCTGGACCTGGAGGTGGATCCGGAGGAGCTGGAGCGTCGCCGGCAGGCCTGGAAGCCGCGGGTCACCGACTATGGCTCGGGCGCCCTCTGGAAGTACGCCCAGATCGTCGGCCCGGCCCATCAGGGCGCCGTCACCCATCCCGGCATGGCCGGTGAGCGCCACGTCTACGCCGACATCTGACAGGGGGGATCAGCCCAGGGCCGAAACGCCCGCGATCAGCGGGTGGCCCAGCAGGGTGACGACAAAGGCGGCGAGGCCGACCAGGGCGGGCAGGGCGAACTCGCCTGGCCGGAGCGTCTGGCGCCCGGACAGGATGGCGGCGAAGGGGACGAAGGAGGACCTGGCCTCGAAGCCCGCCCAGGTCTCGCCGTAGATCCGACGACGCTTGGCGTCGATGCTGGCCGCCCCACCGATCGCCAGGACGCCCAGGGATCCGAAGAGGATCAGGGAGATGAGATCGCCGTTCACCAGCAGGTGGCTGCCCGCCCACACTCCGACACCCCAGAGGAAGGGATGGCGGGTGACACGCAGGATCCCGCGCACCGGGTCTGCGTCCTCCAGGGCGCCGGTCTGGCCGACCGCGCCGGGATTGCGGGTCATCAGTCCGGGGACGATCAACAGGAAGGCGAGCAGCATGAGGACCAGCTGGATGTGGCGGGTCAGGGGGGTCGGGCCCCACCAGATGGCGTGCGGGCCCTCTGAGCGGGCGGCGCCATAGGCCGTCAGCATCCAGATCAGGATGACGACCGAGGCCAGGGAGAACAGCCCCAGGTACGCCCCCTCGCCCAGTCGCGCCACCAGGCGGTCGCGCAGCGGCGTACCGGAGATCCACAGGTGAAGGAGAAGGAAGGCCGCAGAGGCCAGGACGAGCTGAAGCATGTACCGAACCTCCCGAGGTGAGCCTCCGGTCAGGCTGGGTTCTTCAGCTTACGCTGTCAAGCCAATGTCCTAGCCGAGGATCGGGCCGTCGGCGTCCCGGAGGGTCAGGGTGCGCCCCATGGCGTCGAAGAGCAGGTTCATGGCCACTGGCTTCAAGACCACTTCGTCGGCGCCGGCGGCGAGGCAGTCTTCGCGGATGGTCAGGCTGGTGTCCGCGGTGACGACGATGACCGGAAGCCTCGCCTTCTCGTCCTGGCGCGCCCGGATGTGGCGGATGGCGGTGAGGCCGTCCATACCCGGCATGCGAAGGTCCATCAGGACGAGGTCGTACTCGCCCTCGTCGATCATGCGCAGTCCGGTCTCGGCCTCAGGGGCCTCGGCCATGTTGACGCCCGCGACGTTGAGCATGTCCTTGAGGACACGCCGGTTCATCTCGTTGTCTTCAACGAACAGGACGTCCACGTCTGTAGCTTCCGTCAGCATGGTGGACGCAGGGTGCGCCATAAAGATTAACGCGTCATTTCGGCGGGGCGTGAAGATCAGGCCGCGGTCTCCAGGCCCTGCTTCAGCGCGGCGACGAGGCCTCCGGCGGAGATCGGCTTGGCGATCACCTGCGACGCCCCTGCCGCGATCAGGGCCCGCACCATCTCCTCCGAGGGCGAGGGCCAGGTCACCGCGAGGTGGAAGTCTCCGGTTCCGGCGAGACGGGACACCGCGGCCAGCCGGCCGGGATCGTCCGCGCCCAGAAGGGCGGCGTCCACCAGGGCGCAGACCACGCCGCCCGCAGACAGCCGGGCGATGGCCGCATCAAGGCTTCCCGAAATGTCCGCCGAAAGCCCCAGGGGCGCCACTGCTGACTTCAGCACCGATTGGGTGAGGGGATTGGCCTCGATGATCAGGAAGACGTCGTTCCGCAGCCCGTCGCCAGCTGACCCGGCTTCGGCGAGGGTGGCGGGCCGCTCCAAGGGCAGGACGAGGGTGAAGACCGATCCCCGGCCCAGTTCGCTCTCGACGCCCAGGGTTCCGCCCATGGCCTCGGCCAGGTCGCGACTGATGGACAGGCCAAGGCCCGTCCCGCCGAACCGGCGGGTCACCCCGCCATCCACCTGCTTGAAGGACTCAAAGATGTCATCGACCCGGTCGGCGGGAATGCCGATTCCGGTGTCGGCGACCCGGATCACGAGGCGCTCGCCCGCCCCGAAGGGTTCGGCCGCGGCTGTCAGGCTGACCGACCCGGTCTCCGTGAACTTGATGGCGTTCGAGAGCAGGTTGAAGACGATCTGCCGAAGCCTTGGACCGTCCTCGACGATACGCGCCGGGGCCTGAGCCCGGTCGATCTGCAGGCCAAGCCCCTTTTCTTCCGCCCGGTCGGTCCAGAGGTGGACGGCGTCGTCCAGGAGTGCGCCCAGGTCGGTGTCGCCCTTCTCTATGGTGAGGGTCCCGCTCTCGATCTTGGCGGCGTCGAGGATGTCGTTCACCAGGGCGCGCATGGTCTCCCCGGCGCCGTGCATCAGCCTGACGCGGTCTCGGACATCCGGGGACACCTTGTCGTCGGCAAGGAGGACCTGTGTGACGCCCAGGATTCCATTCAACGGGGTGCGGATTTCATGACTGGTGGTGGCCAGGAACTCACTCTTGGCCTTCAGGGCCCGCTCGAGCGACTCATTGGCGAGGTTCAGGCGGGTGTTTGTGGCGTCGATCCGGCGGCTGCTGCGACGAAGAGACAGGAAGTTGTAGCCGAGCAGTCCCCCGAAAAGGACGGAACCGCCCAGCAGGATGAGGGTGATCCGATTTCGTGACTCGGCGAGCTCAGTGTCCTTCCTCAGCTTCTCAGCCTGGAGGCGCGCGATACGCAGGTCCTGGTTAGCGAAGTCGAACTGGGCGGCCATCAGCGCCGAGTTGGTGTTGACCATCAGCTCCTTGGCTTCGTCGTCCAGTCGCTTGAAGGCGCGATGATGCTGGAGAGCGAGGTCGTATCGCCCGACACGGGAATAGACGTCGGATGCGACCTCATGGAAGAACTTGAAATCTGGCGTAGTTTTTTCAATGTTAGTTTCCTTAAATATATTATCAAATTCAGTTGCAGCTTGTGTATAATTTCCCGTGGCTGCAAGGAGTTGTCCATTGACGGCTCGCAAGAATAGCCGTTCTCTTGCGTCTTTTTCTCTTGATGTGATCTCAAAACCACGCAATATTCGTGATCTTGCGTCATTGTATCTTTGAGCTAAAATTTCGACGGAAGCCAGATTACTTAAAATAGATGATTCTATGTATGGCGGAAGGGATAAATCATTTGATATAGATAACGCAATCTTAAAATCTGATATAGAATCATTATACAAATTCATTTGTCTATTTAGTATAGCACGATTATTGTACAATGTGAGGATATTGAATCCCTTTGGATCACTAATCTCTACAGATTGGTTATAATACTGCTTTGACTTTTCATAGTTTCCAGCATTCTGATATATTGCTGCAAGTATCTGAATCGATTTCGCCTCTCCAACATTATCGCCATTTTTTCTGAATAAATCTATACTTTTATTTATATCGGAAGTGGAGGACTTTAGATCTCCAATAACTCTCGTTATAATTCCTCTTGTATAATAAACTTCGGCGATAATATTTCTATTTGTTATTCCTTCATCGATTAACTCGAATGCGCGATTGATGGCGGCGAGGGACTCTCTGTTCTTGCCGAGTCGGAGCAAGGCCTGGGCTTCAATCCATCGAGCTTCAATGTATCTTTCTGGATTGTTTTTGCGCTCTTCGGATGAATCCGGAATTCGTGCAACAATAGCAAGGGCGGCCGAAGGGTTCGTGACCACCTGCTGGCGTGCGTAATCTAAGCTAGTCTGTCTAGGCGGAGCCTCTATCGATGAGGTCGTCGCCAGAGATGGGCTTGGGGCGAATATGCTCGCAACGATTAATGAGATGGCGGAAAGCAGTATTCCGCGCCTCAAGCCCGCGATTACCATCAACCCATCTCCAATTGGCGATATGTTGATAGCAATCCGTTAAGCTAGCCCTAAGGGGTGGATCAGAAGTCGATACGGATCCGAACTCCGCCCATGGCAATCTGTTCCTCGGCCATCTGGAGTGGATTCACGTCGACCCGGCCGAAGAATGAGACCTCGGTCTCGCCCCAGGCCCGACCATACTGCACCTCAGCCGCCATGGGCCGTTCCTGGGCGACGTCGAAGGAGCGGGTGACGACGCCCTTCTCGCCAGTGAGTCGGTCGATCACCTCCACCCCGCTGAAGGCCAGCCGGCCTCTTTCAATGAAGAGGGGCTGCATCACGGAGATCCTGGCGGTGTCGCCGCGGGCCAAGAGGTGCTCCGCAGAGAGGGTGGCCTGCCAGGCCGAGGTCTGAAGCCCCTCGCCATCCGTCCGGAGGAAGCCGTCTCCTGCACGGGTCTGGCCGACGGACCCGGAGACCGCCAGGTTGACGCCTCCCCCGAAGTCGGCGGTGAGGCCCAGGGTGAAGGCGTCGCTCGCCGCGCCGGCGCCGAGATCGCTTGCCTCCAGGGACTGGACGCCCAGGATGGCGGCCTCCTCCTGGAGCCTGACATAGGAACCGCTGATGCGGACCCTGTCTGTCACGGCATAGTTCAGGCCGAAGGTCGCCGCCCTGGCCGCATAGGTTTCGGCGGCGCTGCCCGGCTGGATCACGGCGGATCCGGCGGAGTCGTCCCGGCGGTCTCGGCGCTGGGTCGCCCCGGCCGTCAGGTCGAGCCGATCGGTCAGGTGCGCCTGATACCCGATGAAGGCGCCGCCGGATGCGAAGCCGAGCAGGGGACTAGCGCCGCCGAGGGCGGGGTCGAAGTCGGCCGCCATCGATCCGGGCGTTCCCGCAGCCAGGTACCGCGCGCCGTCTCCAAAACCGAAGTCCGCCGTCGCCCTGTCGCTTGAAAGATGCAGTCGCGACTGGGTTTCAAGCCCCTCGGCCACAAAACCGGACCTGGACTGGCGGGGCGCCAAAGAGAGGGTGAGGTCTGCGCCCCAGGGGTTGGCGATGGTGAAGTCGCCAGGACCGAAGCCCAGGCCACCCTGGGCGAAGCTGCGGTTCTGGTTCCGCGCCCAGGCGTTCAACCGGTCGAAGATGTAATCCTGGAAGAATTCAGACGCGCCGGACTTGGTGGTGAAGGTCTCCCCAACAAGTCGGGATGAGAGTGGAATGCCGAAGTCACGTTCGACAGAGCCCACCGCCTCGAAGGCGTAATAGTAAAGTCCGACAGACTGAAGACCTTTCAGGGACTCCGAGTCAAAATCGTTGAGGACTTTTTTGACCGAATACTCGGCCATCTTGCCCGAATTGCTCACTGTGTACCACTTGAGAGCGCCGAAATCGAGCGGCGACTGGGCCGCGGTGATGTCGAGGAGGCCGGCGCCAAAGACGGGATCGACGCCGGGCGCACCCAAATCCTTCGCCGACCTCAGAAGGATTTCGGCGGTCTCGGTCGGCTTGGCGGCGAACCAGGGCCAGCGGTCCTGGATCAGCGAGGCGGCGCCGGTCACGAGGGGGGCGGCGAAGGAGGTGCCGGTCGCACGCTTGACCCCTCCCTTGTCGTCCTCGACCAGGATCAACTCGCCGGGAGCGACAAGGAAGCGGTCCATCAGCCTCGCACCCGGCTGGCAGACGCCGCCATCCGTCAGGCAGGCCGTTCCCGGCCTGTTGGAGAAGTTGGAGATCTTTCCGTCCAGGGTGACGGAGCCGACGACCAGCAATTGCGGATTCGTCGCGAAGTTCCACTTGATGTCTTCGGTCTGGGTGACGCCGTCGTTTCCGGCGGCGAGGACAAAGAGGGCGTTCCGGGCCGTCGGTGAGACGTCGCTGCGGGAGAAGACATGGTTCCAGCCCTGGGGCAGGACTGATCCGGGCACCCCAAGGGACATGTTGACGACGCTCGCCTTACTCGTGGTCAGCATCTTCAAGCCGGTGGCGATGTCCTCCCAGCCCGCGGTGCCGGTCTCGTCGAAGGGATTGAAGGCCACGACGCGGGAGTTGGGGGAGATACCCATCACCCCTGTCCCGTCGTGGGCGCCGACCATCAGTCCGGCGACCGCAGCCCCATGGCCGTTGGTGAACTTCGAGGTCCCACCGTAGTTCACGACATTGTTCTTCACGATCGCGCCATTGAGCACGGTGAAGTCGAGGAGGCCGATGACGGTGTCCGTTCCCGATCCCTGGGTCTGGGTGAGATGCGGGTTCCAGCGGGTCGTGGCCATCCAGTGGTCCACATGGTCCGCCCCGGCATGGCGCATCAGACCGTCGTAGAACTCCATGAACAGCAGGGCCTGCTGGGTCTTTGTCAGCTTGGACAGGCTGTTCGGATCCGACGTGATCCCATACTTCGCCAGCAGCGGGTTCACGAGCCCCGTCGTCAAGGAGACCCCAGCGCGCGCCTGGTATGTATCGCCCCAGAACGCGGCGGCGTCGCTGAAGATCTCGTTCAGCTCAGACCTGACGTCGGAGAACCCGGGGCCGGTTTTTGATTTCTGCGCCTCCGACCAGGCGGCCATGACGTCCTTCCATTGGTCGCCTGCCTCCTTCCAGTACTCCCCAACGGCTTCGCCGTTCGACTTGCCCTTGGCGTTTGTGTAGCCGGGCAGGCTGCCCCAGAAGGAGGATCCCGCGGCGCCGAGGGCCGCCTCTGAGTTCCCGTTTGAGGCGGTCGAGAAGGGGCTGATCTCGCCCCAGAAGGGGCTGATCTCGCCCCAGAAAGGGCTGATTTCCCCCCAGAAGGGGCTGATCTCCCCCCAGAAGGGGCTGATCTCGCCCCAGAAGGGGCTGATCTCGCCCCAGAAAGGGCT
>CANGRP010000033.1 GCA_947456005.1 Caulobacteraceae bacterium | reverse complement strand
AGGTCCTCGTCATCCTGGGCGACCAGCTGGCGAGGGTGGAGAGCCCGGGCCCCGGGGTCCTCTTCGACGTCGACCGGCCCGAGGACCTGGGCGACCCACGGCGAGGTTGAACCCGGGGCGCGGTCCGGCTACTGGCCCTGGCCCAGAGAGAAGCCAGGCTCGCCGTCGAAGGTGAAGAGATGCTCCGTCTTCACGAAGTCCACGCCGGCCTCAGCGAGCCGGCGGAGCAGCTCCGCCACCATGACGGGGGTGAACGGCGCGCCGGGCAGGGCCAGGAACCGGCAACGCCAGTGGTCCGTGCAGAAGGTCTCGGGCAGGCCCTGGGGCCAGACCTTGACGCCGCGGTTGGTGATCATCGCCAGTTCGCAGCCGCCGGTGATCGCCGCCTGAATCCGGCGGGCGATGTCCTCCACGGGCTGGGTCGAATGCACGAAGACGTCGATCCCCACCAGTTCCTTGACCGCAGGCTTCCGGGGCGAGGCGGTCGGGACCGGGAAGGCCTCGCCGGAGTCGGTGTAGGCGACGGGCTGGAGGCTCACCGGCTTCAGGCCCAGTCGGGCGATGACGGCGTCGGCGAAGGCCGAGGTGCTGACCTTCTCCCGGGAGACGCCGGGCTTGAAGATATCGTCCGTGTGGATCCCATCCTCGATCGTCCGCAGCCAGGCGTTATGCACCCGGGCCGCGGCCTCGGGCTGGCCGATGTGCACCAGCATCATGACCCCGGCCAGCAGAAGCCCTGAAGGATTGGCCGAGTTCAGGCCCGCCCGGCGGGGCGCCGAGCCATGGATGGCCTCGAACATGGCGCAGTGCTCGCCGATGTTGGCGGAGGGCGCCAGGCCGACGGAGCCGGCGATCTGGGCCGCCACGTCGCTGAGTACGTCGCCGTAAAGGTTTGGCATCACCAGGACATCGAAGGCCTCCGGCGTATCCGCCAGCTTGGCGGCGCCGATGTCGATGATCCAGTGCTCGTTCTCGATGTCCGGATATCCCTCGGCGACCTCCCGGAAGACCTTGTGGAACAGGCCGTCCGTCAGCTTCATGATGTTGTCCTTCGTGAAGCAGGTGACCTTCTTCCGGCCGTAGGCCTGGGCATAGGCGAAGGCGTAGCGGTTGATCTTCTCGCAGCCGGGCCGGGAGATGAGCTTCAGGCACTGGTAGACGTCGTCGGTCTGCCGGTGCTCGATCCCGGCGTAGAGGTCCTCTTCGTTCTCCCGGACGATCACCAGGTCCATGCCGGGGTGACGCGTGGCCACGAAGGGCGCGTAGGCGCGGCAGGGCCGGATGTTGGCGTAAAGGCCCAGGGATTTCCGGACGGTCACGTTGAGGCTCTTGTACCCGCCGCCCTGGGGCGTGGTGATCGGAGCCTTGTAGAAGACGCGGGTCCTGCGGAGGCTCTCCCAGGCCTCGGGGTCGATCCCCGCGGTGTTCCCGGCCAGGTAGAGCTGCTCGCCGATGGTGATGGTCTCCGGTGCGATATCCGCGCCGCCCGCCAGCAGGACCCTGAGGCTGGCCTGCATGATCTCGGGTCCGATGCCATCGCCGTAGGCCACGGTGATGGGAACCGTGCCGGAGCGGCCGGGCTGACCGTGGGCGCGGGGCGGGGAGACGAGGGTGTGGATGTCGTTCATGGCCGTGAGCTCCTGCAGTTGCGGGCAGACTGCATATGCCCTGTGAAACGACATGATCTAAATTGATTGATGAGATTATCTCTATGATCTTTTTCAATCTTATGACGAGAGGACTAGGGCTTTCCCGAACGCCGCGACGACCCACATGGCGTGGACACCCGAAGGAGGACCCTCCCCGTGACCGGAGCGATCGAGGCCGAGGCCGCTGATCTTCGCGCCATCGTCAGCGGGACCTTCCTGTCGCCGGCCGCGAAGCGGTGGGGGCGGGTCAGCGACGGGGGGGATGGCGACTCCCCGGAGCAGATGCCGCGCGAAGGCGACTTCTGATGTCCGGCGCCGGACTCCGCTGGCTGAGCGACGACAGAGCCGGACTGGTCACGATGCACGGCAAGGAGGCGGTCATTGGTCCCGTCCTGGGGGAGGGCGCGGGGATCTCCCTCTTCCGGGTGGCGGGGGTGGATACCGACGCCTTCGGGACCTTCACCCGCGAGGTCGAGCGTCCAGGGAGCGCCCTGGACGCCGCGAGGGCCAAGGTCCGGGCGGGGTTCGCCGCTTCCCCGGAGACGCGGATCATGGTGGCGAGCGAGGGGTCTTTCGGACCCCATCCCGCCATCCCCCTCCTGCCCTTGGGCGACGAGCTGGTCCTGCTGGTCGACCGCGAGACCGGGTTTGAGCTCACCGGACGCCATGTGGGACCGGAGACGAACTTCGCCCACCGGCTGGCCTTGGATGTGGAGACCGCCCTGGACTTCGCCCGCCAGTGCGGATTCCCGGGACACGGGATATTCGTGCTGGGGGTCCGCGGAGAGGCTCCGGCGCCGGACCTGTTCTGTGACAAGACCCTCGAGGATGAGAAGGCCCTCGCCTCGGCCGCCGCCCGGGCGATCGCCCTCACCGGCGCGGCCTTCCTCGAGACGGACATGCGGGCGCACCGGAATCCCACACGACAGGACGCCATCCGCCGGGCGGCGCAGGACCTCGTGCGGCGCCTGGGGTCGCCCTGCCCGGACTGCACCCGCCCCGGCTTCGACCGCAGGCGACGGATACCTGGCCTTCCCTGCTCGGACTGCGGGACGCCGACGGACATGACCAGGGCGTGGATCCTTGGCTGCGAGGGCTGCGGCCTGGAGGACACCCGGCCCGTGCCTGGCGAGCCCTGGGCGGACCCCGGCGCCTGCCCCTCGTGCAATCCCTAGAGGATCCAGCCGCTTCCCAGACTGGCCAGGGTCACGCCGACCAGGATGACCTGGTCTCCATTGCCCATGTCCACGATGACGTCCGCGCCCACCTGGGCGATGGTCCGCGAGGGGCTTCCCTCCAGTTTCAGGCGGTCGCCCTCGGCGACGCTGAAGTCAATGATCCGGTCGATCCCGGCGCCGGAGAACGAATGGAAGAGGTCAGCGCCCGCCCCGCCAGAGAGGGTGTCGCTTCCACGGTCGCCCCAGACCCAGTCGTGCCCGGAGCCGGCTTGGACGGAATCCTCACCTTGACCGCCTCGGACCCAGTCGTTCCCGGCTCCACCGTCGACCGTGTCATTCCCCATGTTGCCGTACACGATGTCAAAGGCCGCATCGCCGAAGACCAGGTCATCGTCCCTGCCCCCGACCACCCAGTCCTCCCCGTCGTTCCCGCGCAGGGTGTCATTGCCCATGTTGCCATTGATGTCGTCGAAGCCCGTCCCGCCGGAGATCGAGTCGTTTCCGGCGTCGCCGCGCAGATAGTTCGCGCCCGAGACCTCGAGGATCGTATCTGCGCCGTCGCCGCCGAAGACGGAGTCCGAGCCTCCACCCGCCGTCAGCCGGTTGGCGAGGCTGTTCCCGGTGATCAGGTCGGCGCCCGCACCTCCGATTGCGTCCTCGATATCCGCGCCACGGGCGATGGCGACATTGCCGCGATATCCCCCCACGTCGGAGAAGAAGCCGGGACGGAGGTCGATAACCTGATTGCTGGAATAGCCGGAGAAGTTGAAGGTATCCCGCCCACCGGCGTCCCAGACCGCCCACTGCATGATGGAGGCGCTGCTCACCGCGTCGAACCAGGGCCTGCCCGCATTGGAGTTGAATCCATAGACCGTGTCCCCGGTCCGGGTGGTCATGTTCGCCCCGTACATGAACTGTACGGCCGCAATGTCATCCAGCAGGGGTACGGCGGAGAAGCCGGGCAGGCTGGCCCCGGTGTTGAAGCCGCCGAAGTAGCTCATCACCGTGTACTGGCGGCTGTCCTCGAAATAGCTGGCGTCCGCCCCGTAACTGGCGGACCCGGTGTCGGGATAGTCGGACGGGTGGCCCAGCCCGATGGCGTGGCCGATCTCATGGACCAGGACCATGCCGCCGTAGTTCGAGGCCAGGGGCTGGATATTGTAGCTCGCCGTGGCGTCGATCCAGACGTCGCCGGAGCGGGAGGCGAAGCTTGTGGAGCCGGGATAGTAGGCGAAACCCGCCGCGCCGTCCGGACCGCCGGTATAGCTGGCGAACAGCATCATCGCCTCGTCGGAATAGGCCGCTTCTCCCGTCTCGCCGGAACCCTCCCGCACGAAGCTGATCCGGGCGACGTCAGACCAGGCCTGCAGGGCCAGTTCCGTCTGGCGGATCTGGGCGGCGTTGAAGCGCGTGAAGCCACTCGTCTCGTCGGGCATGCTGGCGGGCGCGGCGGACCGGAAGGCGTAGGTGGCGACGAAGGGCTGGCCCAGCACCCCCCAGCCGCCCTCCCCGCCGGTCAGCCGGTTGACCGCCTGGTCGAGGGTGAAGCTGGTCTTGCCATTGGAGGCCGTCCCGCCCCGGTCGCCGAGGTTCAGGTAGGCGTAGACCGGCCCGGTCTCGCCTTCGCCGCCGCGCAGGGCGCAGGCGCCGCAGCCGCACATGGCGGAATGGCCGGAGTCCGGGGCCCCTGCCCGCCCGACTGACGGCGCCCCTTCGACTTCGGCGCCGGAGGCGCCCGGCTGCTGGAACTGTGGCCACACGGCGGTCTTCCTTCACCGGAGGCGGCGGGGCCGGCGCCGGAACAGGCTTGCGGTCAGGGCGCTTCTGGCGCTGCATGTCACTCTACAGGAATTCGGCTGGAGGCGAAGATGTCGGAAGAGGGAATCCCGCCGGACGGATGGGAGGCCACGGGCGTCCGTGTGGTGCGGGGGGACTCGCTGGACACCAGCACGCCGCAGACCCCGGGCATGAACCGCGCCGCGGCCATCGACTTCGCCAGGGTCGGCGCCCGCAGGCTCTGGGCGGGGACGGTCCACATCCATGCTGGCGCCGGGACAGGCGCCCACCACCACGGCCCCCTGGAGAGCGTCATCTACGTGGTCCGGGGCCGGGCGCGGATGCGCTGGGGCGAGCGACTGGAGTTCACGGCCGAGGCGGGGCCTGGAGACTTCATCTATGTCCCGCCCTTCGTACCGCACCAGGAGATCAACGCC
This sequence comes from Caulobacteraceae bacterium, assembly GCA_947456005.1. Classification (GTDB taxonomy): domain Bacteria; phylum Pseudomonadota; class Alphaproteobacteria; order Caulobacterales; family Caulobacteraceae; genus Phenylobacterium. The sequence goes on along the minus strand of CANGRP010000033.1, from coordinate 8,971 downwards.
TCCAGTGAGGAGACGCTCGAGTGCGTGTTGGTCCGGAGCGATGGGGAGGCCGTGGTGGTCAACCTGGACATCGAACCGGTCGAACCCCCCCGGGAGGTCCGCTGGATCGATCCCATCCACCGGGACTGACCCATGCCCCGCATCACCGCCAACGCCCTCGACATCCACTACGAGCGGACCGGTCAGGGTCCCCGCCTGTTGTTCATCTCCGGCACGGGGGGCGACCTGCGCGTCCGCCCGAACATGCTGGACGGCCCTTTCGCCCGGAGCTTCGACCTGGTCGCCTACGACCAGCGCGGCCTGGGGCAGACCGAGAAGCCGGACCGTCCCTACGCCATGGCCGACTATGCCGATGACGCCGCCGGCCTGATGGACGCCTTGGGCTGGGAGGACGCCCTGGTCATAGGGGTCTCGTTCGGCGGGATGGTCGCCCAGAACCTCGTCGTCAGGCATCCGCAGCGGGTCCGCCGCCTGGTCCTGGCCTGCACCTCGCCCGGCGGAGCCGGCGGGGCCTCCTTCCCGTTCCACGAGATCGGCCACCTGAAGGGCGAAGCCCGCGCCCGGCGCCTCCTGCCCATCAACGACACCCGGCTGGACGAGGCCTGGGCGACGGCCCATCCCGAACGCTTTGCCGAGGCCATCGCCCAATCGGCCGCCGATCCCTTTGCGGGCGAGCCCGGACGGGAAATGGGCGCCCGCCGCCAGATCGAGGCCCGCGCCGGGCACGATGTGTGGGAGGCCCTTCCGGGGGTCCGCATCCCGGTGATGATCGCGGCCGGCCGCTTCGACGCCATCGCACCGGCCCAGAGCCAGCTGAACCTGGCACTCGCCCTTCGAGGCTCTGTGCTGCGGTTTTTCGAGGGCGGGCACATGTTCATGCTCCAGGACCGGACCGCCGTCCCCGCCATGATCAACTTCCTGCGGGAGGACCTGTCCGGACCGGTGGCCTGAGGCGCACCGGCGCCTCCGCAGCGCCCCCCTCGGGATTCCCCCAGCCTTGCATGTCGCCGGGGAAGGAGCCATTTGACCGGTGAGTTGGAGGGGACCTGAACCCCTTCACACGCAAGGGCCCAAGGGCCTAAGGAGAGATCCCATGACCGCCACACCTGCCGACAAGGCCGTCCGCGCCGCCCGCTCGGCCGCCAAGTCCACTGTCGACATCGCCGAGGACGCCGTCGAACAGGCCGAGCGCAAGCTGGCCGACGCCGCCCACCGGATCGAGAAGGCCATCGCCGAAGGCGTCCAACAGATCCGTACTCATGGAAAGGCCTACGCCACCGAGGCCGCGGACCAGATCGAGGACGCCCAGCGCTATGTGGTTGGCCAGGTGCGCGAGCGGCCGCTGGCCGCCACCGGCCTCGCCCTTGGCGTCGGCGTACTCATCGGCCTGATCCTCGCCTCTGGACGCCACCGTTGAGGCTGGGCCGCCTGATCCTGGCGGTCTGCGGGACGGCGGCCCTGGCCGCCGCCTCGGGCGTTTTCGTCGTCGCCCTGTCCCTTGCGCTCTACGCCGCCCTTGAGCCGACCCTGGGGCCGGCAGGCTCCGCGGCGGCGGTTGCGGCGGCCTGCCTCCTGCTCCTGGCGTCCGCTGGACTGGCGCTCCTGCTGATCGCCACCCTTCGCCCACGGCGTGCGCCGTCATCAGAAGGGGCGGACCTGGGCGTGGATCTTCTTGAACTGGCGCGGCGCCGCCCCGTCCTCGCCCTGTTCGCGACGGCGGCGGCCACGGTGATCGGCATCAGCGCCCTGCGCAATCCCCGCATGTTCGCTGGCCTGGCGAGCCTGGTTGTCGGTCTGCGTCGTCCACGCTGATCACAGCCTCAGGCGGCGAGCCGGAAGTCGGGGTTCGGTGAGAACAGTCCGTCCATGCCCGGCAGGACATTGAGGGCCGGCGCCAGATCGGCGGGACCTTCGCCCTCCCCCTGGCCGACGGCGAGCACCCCGTCCGGCGCAAGGGCGTTGTAGAGGTTCAACACCAGGGCGGGTCGCATCTGCGTCGCGGTCCTGGGTAGTATCCCGCGGCAGAGGACAACATCGAACCTCGCCGACCCCGGCCCCTCCGCCAGGAGGTTGACCCGTCGCCAGCGAACCATGCCCCTGAGGGCGGGAGAGGCCTGCCAGGCGTCGTCCTTCCGCTGGAAGTGATCGACCAGCCGACGGGCCGACAGGCCCTTCTGGACCTCGAAATGACTGAAAACTCCCGTACGCGCCCGCTCCAGCGCCCGAACGGACACGTCCGAGGCGTAGATCTCGACCTTGAGGTCCTGGCCTCGCTGGGCCGCCGCCTCAAGAACCGAGATGGCGAGGGAGTAGGGCTCCTGACCTGCACCGGAAGCGGCGCACCAGATCCGCAGAGGCTCCCCTCTGCGGGTGGCTGCGAGCGTCGGAATAACTCTCTGGCCCAGCTGCCTCAGGACCGTGGGCCCCTCCATGAAGGTGCGCTCGAATACGGTCAGGGCCTCGATCAGGGGCCAGACGAGCCTTTCGGCCTCGCTGGTCCTGAGGGCGAGGAGCAGGTCGGCGATGCTGCTGTATCCTTCCCGTCGCGCGACGGTGTTGAGACGGGCGGAGACACTCTCAGGCGCCGAGATGTCGAGTTCACGCCCGGTCCGCACCAGGCAAAGGCGGGCGATAAGCTCCAGTTCGCGCGGAGTCATAAGGCCCCCGCAAGTGCGAGCTTGGAGGTCAGGATCTCGCCGTCGAAAGGTTTCATGACGTACTCATCCGCCCCGGCGTCCAGCGCCTGACGGATCATGTCGCGCGAGGTCTCCACCGAGCAGAACACCACCTTGGGCCGATCCCCGCCCGGCATGACCCTCAGGCGCGACAGGCAGTCCAGGCCGTTCATGACCGGCATCCGCCAGTCGAGCAGCAGGACATCCGGCATCTCCTCCTCGCAGGCGGCAAGGGCCTCGGCGCCATCGGCGGCCTCGCGGACCTGGTAACCGCCAGCCTCAAGCAGGCGGCGGGCCAGAAGGCGGATAACGGCGCTGTCGTCGGCGACAAGGCAGGTCTTCACTGGCGGCGCTCCCTCGCGGAGAGGGTTCCAGCTTCAGGTTAAGGAGGGGTTTTCGCCGGTCCCCAAAAAATGGGGTTCAGGCGGGCAGGGCGGCCAGGAAGTCGATCGCCGAGCCCGCGGAATCCAGGCGTACGGTGCCGCCGGCATCCGTCACGAAGAGGTGGACGTAGTAGGCCTGGACCCAACAGCCGTGCAGGCCCTCTCCCATGGGCAGACCCAGCAGACCATCGGAAACCTCAGCGCGGAGCCGGGGGCGAGGACCGTCGGCCCGGGCCCGGATCAGGATGAAGCCTTCGCGCTCCTCGGCCTGAATCCGCGCCACGCCTCCGGTGGGCAGGGCCGCGCCCGCCAGTTGCGACAGGTTCAGCAGCGCCCGGGCCGCCGGCTTGGCCAGGGCGGGCGCCGCCACCTGCCAGTCCAGTTCGGCCCGGATATGGCGGAAGAGACCCTCGGCCAGACGACCCAGCTCCCGGGAGTCGAACACCTCCGCCGACGCCGAGGCGCCGAAGGCGACCCGGCAGAAGCCGAGCAGGTCGGCGAGCTTCCGCGCCGAGGCGCCGATCAGGCCCATGGCCTCGTCTCGCATGTCCTGGGCTGACGGGTCATCCAGCAGGTCCAGCCCGCTGACCATTGCGCTCACCGGGCTGATGAAATCGTGGCACATGCGCGCAGCGAGAAAGGCCGCCACCTCGGCGGTGCGGGGAGAAGACGCGTCGCGACGTGCGTCTTCCGGCAGGGAAGCGTTGGGCCCGGTCATGGTAAATGCGAAACTGGCCTGATTTGCCGCTTTGGGAAACCGCCCGGCGCATCTAGGACGAACCGCGCCAGACAGGATGGGTTTCCGCATGACGATCCTTGACGCCCGCTTCGGAGCCGTGCTCGCCGACCTCTGCGAGGAGGCCGCCGATCTCGTGCTTCCTCTTTGGAACAGCGGCCTGGCCGTGGACCGCAAGTCGGACGACAGCCCGGTGACCGAGGCCGACCGTCGCGCCGAGACCCTGATCCTTGAGGGTCTGGCCCGGGTGGCGCCCGGAGTGCCGGTGGTCTCCGAAGAGCACGCCAGCGAGTTCGGGGCGCCGGGCCGGATCGGCCGGGTCTTCCTCCTGGTGGACCCCATCGACGGAACCAAGGCCTTTGTCCGGGGTGACCCCAACTTCACCGTCAACATCGGACTGATCGTCGATGGCGTCCCAGTCGCGGGGGCGATCTCGGCGCCCGCTACGGGTGAGACCTGGTTCACCACGGGCCAGAGCGTCCTGAAGCGAGTCAAGGGCGGCCCCGCCGAGCCGGTCAGGGTCCGGGCCTGGCCGGAGGGCGCCGCCATCGCCCTGGTCAGCCACACCATGAAGCCGGAGACCCTTCAGGCGCTCGCGGACCGCTACGGCTTCCACGGGACCGACGCCATGGACTCCTCCATCAAGTTCTGCCGGCTCGCCGAAGGCGCCGCAGACATCTACCCGCGTCACGGGCCGACCATGGAGTGGGACATCGCCGCCGGCCATGCCATCCTCGCGGCGGCGGGCGGCCGGGTCGAGGCCGAGGACGGCGGGGCCTTTCTTTATGGCAAGGCCTCGGCGGGGTTTCGGAACGGGGCCTTTGTCGCCCGCGGCGGCTGAAAGCCAAAAGGCGCCTACACCCGGGACGCGATCCATCGCATAAGGCGAGCACACGACTTCAGGAGACCCACATGGCCCTCGATGCCGGCGCCGAAGCCAAGACCTTCAGCTGGGAAGACCCCCTGGACCTCGCCTCCCGTCTCTCGGAGGACGAGCGCATGGTGTGGGAATCGGCCCGCGCCTACGCCCGCGAGAAGCTCCTGCCCCGGGTCGTCTCGGCCTATGCCGAGGAGCGGTTCGACCGCGAGATCATGACCGAAATGGGCGCCCTGGGCTTCCTGGGCCCGACCCTGCCAGAGGCCTACGGCTGCGCGGGGGTCAACCATGTGGCCTATGGCCTCATCACCCGCGAAATCGAGGCGATCGACTCCGGCTACCGCTCGGCCATGAGCGTCCAGTCCTCTCTGGTCATGTATCCGATCCACGCCTTTGGCTCAGAGGCCCAGCGCCAGCGCTACCTGCCCGGCATGGCCCGGGGGGAGATCATCGGCTGCTTCGGCCTGACGGAGTCCGACGGCGGCTCCGACCCCGCCTCCATGCGGACCACCGCCACGCCGACCAAGGGCGGCTACATCCTGAACGGCGCAAAGATGTGGATCACCAATTCGCCGATCGCCGATGTCGCCCTGGTCTGGGCCAAGCTGGACGGCGCGATCCGCGGCTTCCTGGTGGATCGCGGGTCCGAGGGCTTCTCGACGCCACAGATCAAGAACAAGCTGTCCCTCCGCGCCTCCATCACCGGCGAGATCGCCCTGTCCGACGTCTTCGTCCCCGAGGACCAGATGCTGCCGGGCGTCGCCGGCCTGCGCGGGCCCTTCTCCTGCCTCAACAAGGCCCGGTACGGCATCGCCTGGGGCGCCATGGGTGCGGCTGACTTCTGCCTGCACGCCAGCCGCGACTACGTCTCCACCCGCAAGGTCTTCGGCAAGCCGCTGGCCGCCCGCCAGCTGATCCAGAAGAAGCTGGCCGACATGCAGACCGAGATCGCCCTGGGCCTTGAAGGCGCCCTCGCCCTCGGCCGGCTGATCGACCAGGGCGCCTGGGTGCCCGAGGCCATCAGCCTGATGAAGCGCAACAATTGCGGCAAGGCCCTGGCCATCGCCCGGGAGGCCCGCGACATCCACGGCGGCAACGGCATCAGCGGCGAGTACCACGTGATGCGCCACGCCTCGAACCTCGAGACCGTGAACACCTACGAAGGGGCGCACGACGTCCACGCCCTGATCCTGGGCCGGGCGATCACGGGAGAAAACGCCTTCTGATCTCGTTCCTTTACGAGACTCCAGCAGCCAAGTGAACGGGCCTCCAGACGCCCGACAAGGGGGGAAGACATGTCGGAGGCGGATACCGCAAAGCCGAATGGCGTTCAGGAACAGCCGTCCCTGCGGACAGTGGTCGGGGCCTCAGCGGCGGGCACCACCTTCGAGTGGTACGACTTCTTCGTCTTCGGCAGCCTGACCACGGTCATCTCCAAGGTCTTCTTCACCGGCCTGTCCGAGACCGCCGGCTACATAGCGGCCCTGGCCCTGTTCGGCGCCGGCTTCTTCTTCCGTCCCGTGGGCGCCCTGGTCTTTGGCCGGATCGGCGACAAGGTCGGGCGCAAGAGCGCCTTCCTCTTCACGGTGGTCCTGATGGGCGTCGCCACGGTCGCCATCGGCCTCCTGCCCACCTACAGCCAGGTCGGGCTCATCTCACCGGCCCTCCTGGTGCTGATGCGGGTCCTGCAGGGCTTCGCCCTCGGTGGAGAGTACGGCGGGGCCGCGATCTATGTGGCCGAGCACGCCCCCGACAACGCCCGGGGCCGCTCGACCAGCTGGGTCCAGACCTCGGCCGCCTTCGGACTCTTCGCCGCACTGTTCGTGATCCTGCTGACCCGCCTGGGGGTCGGCCACTATTTCGGGCCAGACGCCTTCGACGCCTGGGGCTGGCGGATTCCCTTCCTCTTCTCGGCCGGCCTGCTCCTGGTGTCGATCTTCATGCGCATGAAGCTCACCGAGAGCCCGACCTTCGCCAAACTCAAGGAAGAGGGCGGAGCCTCCAAAGCGCCCTACGCCGAGGCCTTCGGCCAGTGGAAGAACCTGAAGCTCGTCATCCTGGCCCTGTGCGCAGTCATGTCGGCCCAGGGCGCGGTCTGGTACACGGCCTTCTTCTATTCCCAGACCTTCCTGGACAAGTTCCTCAAGGTCGCGCCCGAGACCATCAACATGGTGCTGATGATCGCCACGGCGATCAGCGCGGTCTTCTATGTGGTTTTCGGCGCCCTTTCGGACCGGCTGGGGCGGAAACCCGTCATGCTCTTCGGCATGACCCTGATGCTGGTCGCCTACTTCCCCGGCTTCCACCTGATGACCCAGTTCGCCAACCCGGCCCTCGCTGAAGCCCAGGCCCGTACGCCGGTGGTGGTCCTCGCCGATCCGGCGGACTGCTCCCTGCAGTTTGACCCCGTCGGCAAGAAGGTCTTCGTCTCGTCCTGCGATATCGCCCGGAGCATACTGGCCAACGCCGGGGTCTCGTACGACAACCAGCCCTCCGCCTCAGGCGCCAGCGCAGTCATCCGGGTCGGAACAGTCGAGGTGATGTCCCGATCCGCCGCCGGCTTGCCGTTGGAGGAGATCAAGTCGGTCCGGGCGAGCGTCGAGGCGGAGATCAAGGCCGCTCTCACCGCTGCGGGCTACCCCGCCAAGGCCGATCCCGGCCGGATCAACATGGCCGGCCTGATGGGGGTGATGCAGGTGTTCGTGATTGCGGCCACCGCCCTCTTCGGACCGATCGCCGCCTGCCTGGTGGAGCTCTTTCCGACCCGGGTCCGCTACACCGCCATGTCCCTGCCCTACCACATAGGAACCGGCTGGATCGGCGGCTTCGTGCCCTTCTTCGCCTACGCCATCGTCATTGGCGTCGGGAACATCTACTCGGGCCTCTGGTACCCCTTCGCCTTTACACTCCTGTCCGTCGTGACCTGCCTTTTCTTCCTGCCGGAAACCCGGGGGCGGTCTCTCAATCACTGACCTGCAGCGAACCCCGGAGCGACCGGAAGGTCCTCCGGCTCCAGGCCTGCGGCGCGCCAGGGAGTGGGATCGGTCAGAAGGACAACGGTGCGGCCTTCCGCGAGGAGGGCGGCGATCTCGCCCGGACCGGCCGCCTCGGGCGACAGGCGCCGCGCCTCCCGGCGCGCCATGTTCGCGACGCCTTCCGCCTCGCCGGGACGGATCACCAGGACATCCGTCGCCGACAGGACCCGCAGGGCCCTGAGGGACAGGAGGTCCGGCGGCGTGTCCCCGGGCGCCGTGAAGAGCCGCCCCCTGGGCCGCGCCGCGCCGGAGAGCGCCTCGGCCAGAAGGGCCTGGACGTCGGCGTCCGGACGCCCCTCGAGGACCGCGACCGCCACCGGACCCTCCAGCAGGCCGGACAGGAAGACCCGGCGCTCTCCAGGATCCGGATAGCGTCGCCTGAGGCCGGCCTTGTTGTCCTCCAGGAAGCGCGCCAGCCGGCCCAGGCCTTCCGGGACCCGGGACTCCATCTCGGCGCGGAGCCGGGCGGCGATCAACGGGGAGGCCCCGCCCGTTCCGAAGGCCGCCACCAGGGCGCCCCGGTCGATCAGCGCCGGGACGGTGAAGTCACAAAGGGCGGGACGGTCCATGACATTGACAGGGGCGCCGGCCCGGCGCGCGGCGTCCGCGGCCTGTCGGCTGTAGGCCTCGTCAGGGTGGGCGATGAAGCCCAGGGCCATGCCGGCCCAGGCGTCGGGAGAGACCGCCGCCGCCGCATCAAGGATCACAAGCTCAGCCGGGCTTCCGCTGAGGAGACGGCGACGGGCCTGCAGCCCCTCACCCTCGCCAGCAAGGCCGACCCTGCGTCCAGCGAGCGGGTAGAAGGCGGGAAAGACGTCCAAGTCCCTGCCCGACCCGTCCTATTTCAGCGTCTTCATGTAGGCGATCACCGCCGCGCGGTCGGCCGGGGAGGCCAGGGCGGTGATCATGCGCCCGCCGGGAGCGAACTTGCCGGGAGCGGCGAGATAGGCGTCCAGGGCGGCGTCCGTCCAAACCCCCGACTTGGCCTTGAGGGCCGCCGAATAGGCGAAGTCCGGGAGCCCGGCGATCTTTCGGCCGGCGACGCCATGGACCGAGGGCCCGGCGACGGAGCTCTTCACCGCATGGCAGGTCCGGCACTGAAGGTTGAAGACCTTCGCCCCGTCGGCCGCCGCCGCAGGCCCGGCCGACCAGAGCACGCCCGCCAGCACGGCGGCGGACAGGATCAGGGCGGAAGCGGCTTGGGGTGCGGGCATGCGGAGCTCCAGAGTCTGGAGCTTACTATACAGGGCCGGCTTAGCGCTGTT
>CANGRP010000032.1 GCA_947456005.1 Caulobacteraceae bacterium | reverse complement strand
CGCGGATCACCATCCACGAGCCCTGCTCCCTGCAGCACGGGCTGAAGCTGGCCGGGCGAATCCCCGCCCTGCTCCGACGACTGGGCTACGAGCCCCTGCCCATCGCCGATGGCCACCTGTGCTGCGGCTCGGCCGGGGCCTGGTCCCTCCTGAACCCGGAGATGGCCGGGCGCCTGGCCGAGGGCCGGATCGCCGCCCTGACGTCCGGCGCTCCGGACGCGGTCTTCACGGCCAATATCGGCTGCTGGATGCACCTTTCGGCGCACGCTCCCGCTCCCCTCCGCCACTGGCTGGAGGCGATCGAGGACGTCCTGCCCCCGGCGCGTTGACAGGGGCTCGCTCCGGTCGTCTCATGGCTTCGACAGACGGCCCGAAGGCCGCCCGGACGGGAGGAAATCGCCATGGCCGACTTCGGCGCCCAGGACAACACGGCCTTCCGGGCTGAAGCCCGCGCCTGGCTCGAAGCGAGCTTCCCACCATCCCTGAAGAACCGGCATGATATCGCCGCCTCTGAAGCCCCTGTGCCCGTTGAGGGCGACTATGCCATTTGGAAGACCCGTATGGGCGAGAAGGGCTGGGGCGTTCCCACCTGGCCGGCCGCCTATGGCGGCGGCGGCCTGTCGGCGGCGGACGCGCGCATCCTGCGCGAGGAGATGTCCCGCATCGGCGCCTGGAACCCCATCGGCGGCATGGGCGTCATGATGTTCGGCCCGACCCTCCTGGAGTACGGGACCGAGGACCAGAAGCAGAGGCACATCCCGCCCATCGTCCGGGGCGAGCTTCGCTGGTGCCAGGGCTATTCCGAGCCGGGCGCGGGGTCGGACCTCGCCTCGCTCCAGACCCGGGCCGAAGACAGGGGCGACCACTTCCTGGTCAACGGCCAGAAGATCTGGACCTCGGGCGCCCAGTACGCGGATTGGTGCTTCTGCCTGGTGCGCACCGACGTCAGCCGCAAGCACGAGGGCATCTCCTTCGTCCTGATCGACATGCGCACCCCGGGGGTCGAGACCCGGCCCATCCTGCTGATTTCGGGCTCGTCTCCCTTCTGCGAAACCTTCTTCACCGACGTGAAGGTTCCCAAGGAAAACCTGGTGGGGCCCCTGAACGGCGGCTGGACGGTGGGCAAGCGCCTCCTCCAGCATGAGCGCAACGGCTTGTCCGGCGGCGGCGATGGCCGCCCGCGCTTCGACACCGGACACCTGCGCGACGTGGCCCGCCGCTATTACGGACAGGAAGAGGACGGACGGCTGGCCGACCCGGACTTCCGCACCCGCCTGGTCCAGCACGACATGGACGCCCGGACCTACGCCCTGACCCTGCGCCGGGTGGCCGTGGAGGCGAAGAGCGCCAACGGCCCGTCGGCGGCGACTTCCATCATGAAGAACGCCAACTCTCGGATCATGACCGACCACTGCGAGATGATGGTCGAGGCCATGGGCCTTGCGGGCGCCGGCTGGGCAGGCGAGGATTTCACCGAGGAAGAGCGCGAGGCTGGGCGCATCTACCTGCGCGTCAAGTCCAGCACCATCGCCGGAGGCTCCTCCGAGGTGCAGAACAGCATCATCTCCAAGCGCATCCTCGGCCTGCCCGATCCGAGCAGCCATACGTACTGAAGGACCAGACGGAGGGTTTGGTAGGCCGGCTGGGATTCGAACCCAGGACCATCCGATTAAAAGTCGGATGCTCTACCACTGAGCTACCGGCCCCCGCGCGGCGCAGGGACGCCGGACGAAGCGGCGCGGACCATAGGGCCGGCAGGAGGCCGGGGCAAGGCTGAGGCAGGGTCTGGCCAGAGCGGGGCATCGGCGCCAGAGTGGCGTGATGCGCACGCTGTTGTTCCTTCTGCTGCCGGTCTTAGCCCTTGGAGCCTGCGCCAGCGTGCCCAAGCCCGGGGCTGGTGACCTCCAGGAGGGCGCTGAGGTGACAGGGGCGGGCCTAGGCAACGCCCTCTCGTCTCCCCTGAGGGACGTCAATGTGGTGCGGGACCAGATTCCTTTCGTCCTTAAAGAGGCGGCGAAGGCGCCGTACGCCCGCCCGGTCCCGATGACCTGCGCCCGGATCACCGCCCTCCTGCTTCCCCTCAACGGCGCCCTGGGTCCGGACCTGGACGAGATGGAAATCGACCAGGAAAGCCTCGGCGAGATGGGTGGCGAAGCGGCGCTGGACGCCATCGCCGACTTCGCCTCCAGCGCCATTCCCTTTCGGGGCTGGGTGCGGAGAATCTCGGGCGCCGAAAGGCACCAGAAGCGAGTGCAGGCCGCCATCGCGGCCGGAGAGGCGCGAAGAGCCTACCTCAAGGGCCTGGGAGAACAATTGAAGTGCGCTCCGCCGGCCTCGCCCAACAGGCGCAAGCCAACCCCGAAGTAGCGGGGGTCAGCCCGCCTCGCGCACCGCCTGCCGGGCGTGGAAATCCCGGCGAAAGGTTTCGAACCTGCCCTCGGAGATCGCCGCCCGCATGGCTGAAGTGAGGGCCTGGTAGAAGGCGATGTTGTGCCAGGACAACAGGACCTGACCCAAGATTTCTTCCGCTTTCACAAGGTGATGCAGGTAAGCCTTCGCGTATTCCCGTGAGGCGGGGCATTCCAGGGTCTCATCGAGGGGGCTGTCGTCCTCGGCGAAACGGGCGTTCTTCAGGTTGATCGGCCCTGCCCAGGTCCAGGCCTGGCCATGCCGGCCGGAGCGGGTCGGCAGGACGCAGTCGAACATGTCCACCCCCCGGGCGACAGCCTCGACCAGGTCCACCGGTTTGCCCACCCCCATGAGGTAACGCGGCCGGTCTGCAGGAAGGAAACCGGGGGCATAGTCCAGGACCCGGCACATGGCCTCGTGGCCCTCCCCCACGGCGAGGCCGCCGATGGCGTAGCCGTCAAAGCCGGTCTCGACCAGGCGGTCGGCGGACTCCCGACGAAGGGCCTCGAAGGTCGAGCCCTGCTGGATGCCGAACAGGACCTGCTGGTCCCTCTGCCCAAAGGCGGCCTTCGAACGCCGGCCCCAACGATCCGAGAGACGCATGGCCGCCGCGGCGGCGCCCTCCTCCGCCGGCCAGGAGACGCATTGGTCCAACTGCATCACGATATCCGCGCCGAGGCGGTCCGCCTGGATCTCGATGGATCGCTCCGGGGTGAGCACGTGCCGGGAGCCGTCGATATGGCTCCGGAAGGTCACCGCCTCCTCGGTCACTTTCGAGATGCCCGAGAGGGACATCACCTGGAAGCCCCCGGAGTCGGTCAGGATCGGTCCCGGCCAGCGCATGAAACGATGCAGGCCACCGAGGCGCTGGAGGCGCTCCGGGCCGGGCCTCAGCATGAGGTGGTAGGTGTTGCCCAGGATGATGTCCGCGCCCGTGGACCGGACCTGGTCCACTGTCAGGGCCTTCACCGTCGCGGCCGTGCCGACAGGCATGAAGGCCGGCGTGCGGATCTCGCCCCGCGCCGTCTTCAGGACGCCGGTGCGCGCCGCCCCATCCCGGGCGGAGATGGCAAAGGGGAAGGCGCTCAACCGGCCCTCCAGAGCAGGCTGGAGTCGCCATAGGAATAGAAGCGGTAACCCTCGGCGATGGCGTGGGCGTAGGCCGCCTTCATGACCTCCAGCCCCGACAGGGCGCTGACCAGCATGAAGAGGGTCGACTTCGGCAGGTGGAAGTTGGTCATCAGTCCATCGGCGATGCGGAACGGGCGGCCAGGCGTAATGAAGATGTCGGTCTCGCCCGTCCAGGCCGGCAGGACGCCGTCCGGCCCCGCCGCGCTCTCGAGAAGGCGGAGGGAGGTTGTACCGACGCAGATCACCCGCCCCCCCGCGGCCCGGGCGGCGTTGATCTGGTCCGCAGTCTCCGGGGTGATCTCCCCCCATTCCGCATGCATCCGGTGCTGCGCCAGATCCTCTGTCTTCACAGGCAGAAAGGTGCCGGCGCCGACATGGAGGGTGACTCTCGCCATCCCGACACCCGCATCCTGAAGCCGTACGAGCAGCTCGGGAGTGAAGTGCAGCCCCGCTGTGGGCGCCGCCACGGACCCCTCCCGCCGGGCGAAGACGGTCTGGTAGTCGGTGCGGTCGCGTTCATCCTGCTTCCGCTTCGAAGCGATGTAGGGCGGAAGCGGCATCTCCCCCACGCGGTCAATGGCCGCGTCCAGCTCCGGGCCGGAACAGTCGAATTCAAGGGTGAATTCCCCGTCCCTTCCCTTCTCCGCCACTGTCGCCCCAAGGTCTGCGAAGGCCAGTCGATCGCCGGCTCTGATCTTCTTTCCCGGGCGCATGAAGGCTCTCCAAGAGGCTCCTGAGATCCTCTGGTGAAGCGTCGCCTCCACAGCGATGTCCGACCCTTCCCGACTCCGTCGCCCCTTCAGGCGCGCGGGAATGACCCGGGTCTCGTTGACCACAAGGATATCCCCGGCCCGCAGGAGCACCGGCAGGTCCCGGACCCGTTGATCCTCAAGACCCTGCCCGGGACGCACGACCAGCAGGCGGGCGGAATCGCGCGGCTCTGCAGGCCGCAGGGCGATGCGGTCTTGCGGGAGCTCGAAGTCAAAGTCCGACAGCTGCATGGCGCCGCTGTTGCCCACGCCCGGCTGCGGGCGTCAAGCCCGGCCTCAGGAGTCGGCGGCGACCGTCATCGAAACGATCTTGCCCGGCGTGCGGGGAGGCTCTCCCTTGGGAAGGGAGTCGATGTGCTCCATGCCTTCGGTCACCTCGCCCCAGACCGTGTACTGGCCATCCAGGAAGGTCGCGTCGTCGAAGCAGATGAAGAACTGGCTGTTGGCAGAGTTCGGATTGTTGGTCCGCGCCATGGAGCAGACGCCGCGGACATGCGGCTCGCGGGAGAATTCCGCCGGCAGGTTGGGCTTGGACGAGCCGCCCATGCCTGTGCCGTGCGGACAACCGCCCTGGGCCATGAAACCCGGGATCACGCGGTGGAAGGCGCCGTCGTTGTAGAACCCTTCACGGGCCAGCTCCTTGATCCGGGCGACGTGCTGGGGCGCCAGATCCGGGCGGAGGCGGATGGTGACCTGGCCGGTTTCGGTAACCAGCAGAAGGGTGTTTTCGGGATCCATTACTTCACCTCCGAGGGAATGCTGATGGCGCAGGCCGTGAAATCCGCGCCGAGACTGGCGCGGACACGCGCGATCTCCTTGGCGAACCAGGCCCCGCGGGTCTCGATCACACGCACCTTCGGGCGGGAGGATGCGGGCATGTCGGCCAGGACCTGGACGCGGGTCATGATGTCCTGGGGGGGATCGACCGGCTCGCCGGTCTTGATGGCGCGGACGACCTCGAGCCCGGAGATGACACGCCCGAAGGCGGTGTAGCGTTTCTCCAGGGAGGGATAGGCCTGGCGCATCAGAAAGAACTGGCTGTTGGCGCTGTCGGGATCTCCGCCCCGGGCCATGCCCGCCACGCCGGGACAGAAGAGCGCCCAGCCGGACACCCGACCATCCGCGGTCATTGGCATGAGCTGGGCGCTCTGGGTCATGACCGGCAGAGCGCCGATGAAGCCGATCTCGGCCACGGTCTGGTCGGCCACCCGGACAAAGGGCGTATCGGCGCCCCTTCGGAAGGTGAACTCGGCGGCCAGGTCCGGCAGGTCGCTGCCCCCTGTTCCCCGGTCCTCCGGGTCTCCAGTCTGGGCCATGAAAGCGTCGATGACCCGGAAGAAGCTGCGACCGTCGTACACTCCCTTGCGGGTCAGCTCCCGCAGGCGGGCCACATGGTTCGGAGCGGCCAGCGGGACCAGCTCCAAGAGGATCCGGCCCTTGTTGGTGTCGATGACAAGAACATCCTGAGGATCAGGCGTTCGCCAGTCGGCTGCCGCGGGAGCGCCTCCGGCCTGTGGGGCCGGAGCGGCGGGCGCAGGCTTCTGGGCCGCGTGGGCCGGCGCGGAGACGCCCGCCAGCGTGAGCAGGGCGGCAAGGGCGGCGGACGCCGGGCGGATCAACGGCCGACCTTGGAGAGAAGCGCTTCCTTGACCCGGGGGCTGACGAACTTGGTCACGTCGCCGCCCAGGGAGACGATTTCCTTGACCAGCTTGGAGGCGATCGCCTGATGCCGGGGGTCCGCCATCAGGAAGACCGTCTCGATCTCGCGGTCGAGTTGCTGGTTCATGGCCGTCATCTGGAACTCGAACTCGAAGTCGGCCACGGCCCTCAGGCCGCGGACAATCACGTTCGCGCCAACTTCCCGCGCAAAGTGCATGGTCAGTCCCTCGAAGGGCTGGACGACGATCTCCGCACCGCCGGTCAGGGCCGCCGCCTCGGCCTCGACGATGGCGACCCTCTCCTCGAGGGAGAACATCGGACCCTTGCCGGTGTTGATGGCGACCCCGAGGACGAGACGGTCCACCAGCTTCACGGCCCGACCGATGATGTCGGTATGGCCGTTATGAATGGGATCGAAGGTGCCCGGATAGAGGCCTACGCGCTTCGCCATCAAGGTTTCCCCAACTTGAACCCGCCTTCGCCTTTCGCCGGGTTGGAGGGGTCTGGCAAGAACAAATTTCACCCGGGGCTGGGTCCAGCGACCGCCTCAGACCCCTGTATCAGGACCCTCCGCTTCATCGCCCGCGGTCCCGGAGGGGTCGGCGAGGCGCTCTACGGAGACGACCTGCTCGCCTTCGGCGGTGCGGAAGATGATCACGCCCTGGCTGTTGCGACCCACGACACGGATCTGGGTGACAGGGGTTCGGATCAGCTGACCCTGGTCCGTCACGAGGAGGATCTCGTCATGCTCCTCGACCGGGAAGGAGGCTGTCAGGCGACCACCCCGGCGGGACAGGTCCTGGGCCAGAAGCCCCTGGCCGCCGCGGCCGGTACGGCGGAACTCGTAGGCGGAGGAGCGCTTGCCGAAGCCTTCGCTTGAGACGGTGAGGATCTGCTCCTCGGCGGCCCCGAGCTCTGCGATCCGCTCCGGGCTGAGGGCGGCGAGGGCCGACACCGCCTCATCCTCGACGTCCTCTTCGACGGTCGGGACGTCCTCGGCGTCCGCACCCTCGCCGGTCACCGCACGGCGCATGGCGTTGGCATGGCGCACATAGGCCGCCCGCTCTTCAGCCGTGGCGTCCACCGCCCTGAGGATGGCCATGGAGATGACGTCGTCACCCTCCGCGAGGCGCACGCCGCGAACACCGGTGGAGTCCCGTCCGGCGAAGACCCGGACCTCGTCAACGGCGAAACGGATGCACCGCCCGAGGGCGGTCGTGAGCAGGATGTCGTTCTCCGCCGCCTTGCAGAGGGCCACCCCGACGATGGAGTCCCCCTCGTCCAGCTTCATGGCGATCTTGCCGTTGCGATTGATCTGCACGAAGTCGGTGAGGCGGTTGCGCCGCACATGGCCCGACCGGGTGGCGAACATGACGTCCAGCCCGCTCCATTCGGCCTCGTCTTCCGGGAGGCTGAGGATGGAGGTCATGGTCTCGCCCGGCTCGATCGGGAAGAGGTTGACGAAGGCCTTGCCGCGGGCCGTGGGCGCGCCGACCGGCAGGCGCCAGACCTTCAGCTTGTAGACCTTGCCGCCGGAGGAGAAGAACAACATGGGCGCGTGGGTCGAGGCCGAGATCACACGGATCACGGCGTCCTCGTCCTTTGTCGCCATGCCGGACCTTCCCTTGCCGCCACGGTGTTGGGTCCGGTAGGTCACGAGAGGTGTGCGCTTGACGTAACCACCGTGGGTGACGGTGATCACCATGGCCTCGCGGGCGATGAGGTCCTCGTCCTCCAGGTCGCCGCCACCGTCGACAATCTCGGTGCGACGGGGGATTGCGAAGTCGGTCTTCACCTGGACCAGCTCGTCCCGGACGATGCTCATGAGCAGTTCCCGGGACTCCAGGATTGCGAGGAGGCCCGATATGCCCCCCGTCAGCTCGCCAGCCTCCTCGAAGATCTCGTCGCGGCCCAGTCCGGTCAGGCGGGACAGGGTCAGGGCGAGGATGGCCCGCGCCTGGTCCTCGGTCAGGCGGATCTGGTTTCCGTCCACCACCAGGGTGCGGGGGTCAGCGATCAGCTCCACCAGGGGCAGCATGTCGCCGGCCGGCCAGTCCCGCGCCACCAGGCGCTCCCGGGCCTCTGAAGGGTCCTTGGACGAGCGGATGATCTGGATGAACTCGTCGATGTTGGCCACGGCGATAGCCAGGCCGACCAGGACATGGCCCCGGTCGCGGGAACGGGACAGCTCGTGCCGGGTGCGCCTGAGGACCACTTCCTCGCGGAAGTCCACGAAGGCCTGAAGCATCTCGCGAAGGCCCATCAACTCGGGACGCCCCCGGTTGAGGGCCAGCATGTTCACGCCAAAGGAGGTCTGCAGGGGCGTAAAGCGGTAAAGCTGGTTGAGCACCACATCGGCGGAGGCGTCGCGCTTGAGCTCCACTACGACCCGCATGCCCTGGCGGTCGCTTTCGTCGCGCAGGTCCGCCACGCCCTCGATCCGCTTGTCGCGCACGAGCTCCGCAATCCGCTCAACCAGGACCGCCTTGTTCACCTGGTAAGGGATAGCGGTGATGACGATCGCCTCGCGCTCCTTGCGGACCTGCTCGATGGCCGCTGTTCCACGCATGATCACCGAGCCCCGCCCCGTCATCAGTGCGGTGCGGGAGGCCGACCGGCCCATGATCTCCCCGCCGGTGGGGAAGTCGGGTCCCGGAACGATGTCCAGGAGCTCGTCCAGGGGGATGTCCGGACGCTCGATGAGGGCCAGGGCGGCGTCGACGATCTCGCCCAGGTTATGCGGCGGGATGTTGGTGGCCATGCCGACGGCGATGCCCCCGGCGCCATTGACGAGCAGGTTGGGGATGCGGGACGGCAGGACGACCGGTTCCTTCTCCTTGCCGTCGTAGTTGTCCTTGAAGTCGACCGTGTCGAGGTCGAGGTCGGCCAGGAGGGCCGTCGCCGCCTTGGTCATGCGGCATTCGGTATAGCGCATCTGCGCCGCAGGATCGCCGTCCACCGAGCCGAAGTTGCCCTGGCCGTCCACCAGCAGGAGGCCCATGGAGAAGGGCTGGGCCATGCGCACCAGGGCGTCATAGACAGACTGGTCGCCATGGGGGTGCAGGCGGGCCAGAACGTCGCCCACCACGCGGGCGGACTTGGAATAGGGCCGGTCCGGGCTCATGCCCAGGTCGTTCATCGAGAACAGGATCCGCCGGTGGACCGGCTTGAGGCCGTCACGGACGTCCGGAAGAGCGCGGCTGACGATCACGCTCATCGCGTAGTCGAGGTAGGAGCGGCGAAGCTCGTCCTCGATGGTGATCGGCGCCACGCCGGGCGCGCGTCCGTCCTCGGACGGGGGGGAACCTGTGCTGCTCAAAGGGAGGACTGGCCTTTAGAATCAGGCGGAAAATGGCCTGAATTTCTTTACCATTTCCAGGCTGGCGGGCCAACCGGAGCGCCGGCCCCCATCATTCCCATCAGCTGGGGAGACGCAGGGGTGAAGCCTTTGGCCTAGAAGGGAATTTCGTCGTCGAGATCGGCGGAGAAATCCTCCCGCGGACCCGAGGGCTGGGCGCGGGCGCCGGACTGGAAGCCGCCGCCGTAATCGCCGCCGCTTTCACGGCCGCCGGCGTCATCGCCGCGGCCATCCAGCATGGTCAGTTCGCCCCGGAATTTCTGGAGGACGACCTCCGTCGAGAACTTTTCCTGGCCCGAGGCGTCGGACCATTTGCGGGTCTGCAGAGCGCCCTCAATGTACACCTTGGAGCCCTTGCGCAGATAGTTCTCGGCCACCTTCACGAGGTTGTCGTTGAAGATGACCACGCGGTGCCACTCTGTCTTCTCCTTGCGTTCACCGGTGCCCCGGTCACGCCAGGTCTCGGACGTGGCTACCCTCAGATTGGCGACACGGTCGCCGGAGTTGAGGCTTCGGATCTCAGGGTCAGCACCGAGATTTCCCACCAGGATGACCTTGTTGACGCTTCCCGCCATGCGACTCTCCATCAGCTTCCGTAGGTGCGGGCCAGAGCCCGGACCAAAGCTAGCCGAGGGTCAGGCGCGCCGCAATCCAAATGTTCTTCATATGTTCCGACCCTCCCCCTTCATCCACAGGGGAATTTAGGGTTCCGGACTCATGGGCATGGCGCCCGGGATCACGAGACGCCCGTCCCCGGACCGGACGAGCGCCAGGAACCGGCCCCCCTCCCACGAGGTCGACGTGTAGATGCCCGCCGACACCAGGAAGAGGAAGTTGCTCTGGTAGGCCCCTGCGATCTCGGTCTGGTTGCCGCCCATGGTGAGGAACCGGATGCGCATCGCCTCCAGGGCGGCCGCGCAGTGCTCGAGGCTGGGCTGCTTGGAGGGAAGCGGGTTGTACTTCAGACCCTCTTTCGTCGGCTGGACATGATAGCAGACGCCGGGTGTTCCCGGAGGTTCGATCGGCTTGGAGCAGGCGGCGAGGGAGGAACCCGCCGTGAGGGCGAGGAGGATCAGGGGCAAGCGCATGAAAGGCAGGTTACAACGCCCCCGGGCCTTTCGCGAGCCCCGTTTCCAGGGGGTCAGCCGCCCTGGGCGAAGCCGCAGTTGGCGCCCTGCTCCATCAGGGGCCGGAATACGCGATTGTCGGAGGAAACCTCCACCCGCCCCGGCACCAGCCTGAGGGTCATCCCTCCCCAGCGTCCGTAGGCGGCCTCCCCCGGGCGCTCGCACCTGCCGGAGAACAGGGCGTGGACGCAGGCGGACTGCGACATCTCGCCGGGTAGTCGGCGCCATTCCGAACCGGCGTATCGCCAGCAGGCGGCGACGGGCGCCGATGCAGGCGGCCCCGCCGTCGGGTCTGCCGGCTCAGCTGGCCGGATCACCTCGACGGGAGCCGGGGCCTCGACCGGCGGCAGGGGAGTCAGGACGGCGGCGCCCGCGCCGAGGGCGCCCGTGGCGTCGATGCCCACGTCCAGGGCCCCGGAGGCGACGCCATTGCGCCGGGCGCAGTCCTCAAGGGGAAGGTCTCCGACCAGCTGGCCTGCGACATAGCAGCGCAGGGGGAGGCCGGGGGCCAAACGGGTTTCGGCGCGAGGTCCGGCCTCGACCACAAGGCCGCCCTCCGAAGCGGGCGGAGGACCCTCTCCGGGACGTCCCAGGACAAGCAGAAGGATTGCAGAGACCAGCCCCGCCACCAGGGCGGCGATGGCGCCGATCAGGATGGGACGACGGGGCTTCGGGTCCGGGTTGGTGTCCATGGGCCTTCGCTAGAGACTGACAGGCCCGGATGCAAGGCGGCCGTCACCCGGATCCGGTGAGCTTGGACAGGGCATCCTGGTAGTTTGAAATCCGCCTCTGCAGGTAGGCCGGAACCTGCTCCTTGCCCGACAGCTTCGCCGACTCAGCCGCCTTCACCGCCGCTGGCGTTGCGGCGTCCCGCAGTTCCCGATAGGCCGAGCGCACCACGTTGACGGCGCCGGCCAGCTCGGCGGCCGCGTGGTTGACCTCCACCTCGTTCTCGAGGTTGATCTTGCCATTCATCTTGAGGCCGAAAATCGGATTGCCGCCGTCGCCGGGGATGATCTTCCCTCCCTTGGCGATGCTGGTGGAGCGGAGCACACCCTCCGGAAGACCGAGGGCCTTGAGGGCGTCCTTGCCATCCGGACCCGCGACCAACTCGATCACGTTGCGCTGGGTCGCCGGCTTGACCTGGAGGCGGCGGCCGCCATCGACCGTCATGACGCGGACGTCGGCCTGGGACCCGAAGGCCCGCTTCATCCGTTCCGCCAGGGTGGTCAGGGTGTCCCCATCCTTTACAGTGATAGTCGTTTCAGGCCCGTTCAGACGGGCGCGCACCTTGAGCTGGTCACCCGTCCGGATCGAGCTCACCGCATCCAGCCGGATGGAATCGGCGACGTTGAGGGTTCCGGAGGGCAGGCCCAGCCGGTCCAGGACGCTGGCGCCGCCGGTATCGACGGTGATGGCCGAGGGCGAGACGAAGCCATCCTTCCCGCTGAACCGGCGGGCCCAGGGGGTGTCGCCGTTAACTGGATCGATCTCGGCCACAAAGCCGTCGATGGTCCCGATCTTGTTCAGTGACGGAAGGTCGGCCTTGCTTGTCCCGGTGACAAACACCCGATCATTCTGAATGGAGACCCCGGTGATGGCGTCTTCGCCCGCCCCGCCATAGTAGGTCAGCCGGTCCTGGCCGTCCGGGTTCAGGGACGCAGAAAGTCGGGCGACGAAGCCATCCTGGCCGCCCGAATAGGCTCGCACGACGTTCCCGGCGTCGAGATCCCCGCTGAAGGCGTTACCGGCCACGATGACCCGGCCATCGGCGACGCCAAGTCCGGTCAGGTCTCCGCCACGGAGGCTGCCAAGGTTCCGGGTCGCCTGCAGGACGGGGGTCCCCCCGGACAGGTCAAACCGCCTGACGACCCCAAAACCCCCGTCATTCGACGCCAGGTAGAGATCAGAGCCATTGATCACGAGGCCCCGGGCTAGGTCCTTGCCCGTGTCGCCGACAACCGCTGAGGCCGAATAGGTCACCTTGTTTTCGGCGTCGGTGGTGTAGGTCTCCAGGAAGACATCCGACTGGCCGATCTCGGCTAGGCCGCCCCTGCCTGTGCTCGAGTTTCCGGCCACGTACAGCTTGCCGCTGGAATCCCAGGCCAGCTGGGTCGCTTCATCGTCCCCGCGGGACCCCCGCCGCTGAGTCCAGACTTCCTCGCCCGCCGCATTGTAGACCGTGACGAAGCTATCGGTCACATCACCCTTCGTCTCGGTGATAGGCCCGACCGTCGCCCCTTCAAGCTTGCCTTTCAGCTTGCCGGCGATGGCGATCCGACCATCGTCCGAGACCGCCATGGACATCCCCGAAGCCTCATCGGAGGCGCCCAGATCCCGCGAGAAGAGCAGCTTCCCGGCGGAGTCGAATTTCTGCAGAACGACATCCCGGTCCCCCCGGATCTTCTGGCCGGCGACCTCGCCTGTCACGTCCGAGAGGATGATCACGGAGCCGTCCGCAAGGGTCTTCATGGAGCGGACGGAGGCGAGGGCCGAGTCGATCGGCTTGGCCCAGACCTGGCCCTCGGCGAGCCCCTGGGTCGTTTGCAGGACGCTTGGAGGCGACAGGGTGTCGGGGCCGGTCTGGAATTTGAGCAGCTGGTTGTTAACCACGCCGTCCTTCGTCGCCGGCTTGCCGTCGGGGTCCGGGTTGCCCGCCTTCTGGGCGATGTAGACGGCCGGAACCGTCGTCGCCGGGGTCAGAGTGACTGTCTCGGCGGTGTCGAGCTTGAGCCTGAGCGCCCAGGAGTCCGGCGTCTTGCCGAGGGAGACGGTCTTTCCGCCGACCGTCGTATTGCGTTCCTGCCCCGGAATCCGCTGGGTCTCGAACCGGGTGGTGAGGCCCTCCGCCTCCAGCTTGGCGTTCACCAGGCTGACGAACTTGGGCAGGGTCCGCTCGGACTCCGGCAAGGAGGACAGGTCGATGTCGATGGCCTTGGTCTGCCCGATCCGGGTGATGGACATGGTGAACTTCACGTCGCCCTTCAGGGCGTCGGATACGCCGTTCACGTCGGTCGCCACCAAGGGGGGCGTCTGGTAGGACCCCGCTGCCGGCCGACCGGCCGCCGTCGCCCTCACGCTGCTGTTCACCTCGCCCAGGGAGAGCCGCAGCCGCTCGAACCTCGCCGTCTCCAGATAGTCGACAACCTCTGCGACCCCCTTCTGGAAGACCCTGTTGAGTTGTGCCGCATCGGACTTCGAAATCGTCTTCGCCTTGGCGTTCTCGGCCAGCTGGGTGAGGGTGTTGAGGCCGTTGTAGAGGGCGAAGAGCTTCTTGTAGTCGCTGCTTGCCCGGGGCATGTCGAGCTTGGCGGCGTCTTCATCGATGAAGCTTGCACCACCCAGGGCCTCCTTGGCGGCCTTGGTGAGCAGATCTGCGCTGTTGGCGGGGTTAGGCTGGGCGGTCACGGCCCAGGGCGCTGTCGGCGCAAAGCGGCGGTTGGAGAAAACTCCCGACGCAGAGCCCGCGGCGCTGTTGCCACTTGCCAGGAGACTGGCCGAAAGACCTGAGGACGCGGATGCGCCAAAGCCGCCTGACTGCCCCGACGAGAGCAGCAAGGAAGCTGCCGATGGGGAAAGATTACGGATCGAGGTCAAGACCCAAGCCCTTCTGACGACGCACCGCCGTCTATCACCCCCAGCCTACTGCTTAAAACTTAAAGAGTCCTCACCCCCCTCGGAAGAGCGAAAGGATGATCTGCGGCGCCTGGTTGGCGATCGACAGGGCCTGGGCGCCTAGCTGCTGCTGGACATT
>CANGRP010000031.1 GCA_947456005.1 Caulobacteraceae bacterium | reverse complement strand
GGCCAAGGCGAAGGAGACCGGCATGGTCGCCGCCGCCCACCCCCTGGCGGTGGAGGCGGGCGTCTCGGTGCTGAGGCGCGGCGGCTCGGCGGTGGATGCGGCGGTGGCCGTGCAGGCCGCCCTGGGCCTGGTGGAGCCGCAGAGCTCGGGCATCGCCGGCGGCGCCTTCATCACCTATTACGACGCGAAGACCCGCAAGGTGACCGCCTACAACGGCCGCGAGACCGCGCCCATGGGCGCCTCGCCCGCCATGTTCCTGGGCCCCGAAGGCAAGCCCCTGTCCTTTGCCGACGCCGTGACCAGCGGCCGGTCCACGGGCGTGCCCGGCGCCGTGGCCATGCTGCACATGGCACAGAAGGCCCACGGACGCCTGGCCTGGAAGGACCTCTTCACCGAAGCCGAAGCCCTGGCCGACCAGGGCTTCGCCGTCACCCCGCGCCTGGCCGCCCTGGCCGCCCGGTCCGCCGCCTGGGGGCGCCAGCCCGACGCCGTGGCCTATTTCACCAAACCTGACGGCCAGCTGATCCAGGCCGGCGACATCCTCAGGAACCCGGCCTACGCCGCCACCCTGCGCAAGATCGCGGCCGAGGGGCCCGCCGCCCTGCTGGAAGGCGAGATCGCCGAGGCCATCGTGAAGCGGACCACCGAGGGGCCCCTGCCCGGGACCCTGACCCTGGCCGACCTGAAGGCCTACAAGCCCAAGGTCTCCGAGCCGGTCTGCCGCCCCTACCGGGTCTATGTGGTCTGCGTCCCGCCGGCGCCCTCGGGCGGACCCGCCGTGCTGATCGGTCTCGGCATCCTCGCCAACACCGACATCGCCGCCCATGGCCCGGACACGGTGCAGGGCTGGTACCTCTTCTCCCAGGCCAGCCGGCTGATGTACGCCGACCGCGACCGCTATTTCGGCGACCCGGACTTCGTCGACGTGCCGGTGCAGGGCCTGCTGGACCCCGCCTACCTCAAGGCCCGGGCGGCCCTGATCCCGAAGGATGTCGCCGGCGCCCCGCCGCCGCCTGGCAAGCCCAAGGGCGCGGGCCCCCGCGCCCCGGACGCGACGCAGGAGCCCGCCGGCACCACCCACTTCGTCATCGTCGACGGCGACGGAAACGTCGTCTCCATGACCACCACGGTGGAAAGCCTGTTCGGCTCCGGCCGGATGGTCCACGGCTTCTTCCTGAACAACCAGCTGACCGACTTCTCCTTCTCGCCCACCGAGAAGGACGGAGTCCCGGCGGCCAACGCCGTGGCGCCCGGCAAGCGGCCGCGCTCCTCCATGGCCCCGGCCGTGGTGCTGGACCGCAAGGGCCGGTTCGTGGCCGCCGTGGGATCACCCGGCGGGAACTCCATCCTGGCCTACAACCTCAAGGCCCTGGTGGGCGTGCTGGACTGGAAGCTGCCCATGCAGGAGGCCGTGGCCCTGCCCAACCTCATCGCCCGGGGCGCGCCCTACCTGTCGGAGCCCACCAAGTTTCCCCCCGGTGTGGTCGAGGGCCTGGCGGCCCGCGGCGTGGTCCTGGTCGGCTCCGGCGGCGCCGAGGGCTCGGGCCTGCACGGGGTGATGGTGACGCCCCAGGGCCTGTCCGGCGGCGCCGATCCCCGCCGCGAGGGCGTGGCGCGCAGGCCCTGAGCGGGGCTCAGCCCGCCAGCTCGCCCTTCAGCGCGCGCTCGATCAGGTCCACCGTCCGGTCGAGGCCGAAGATGGCCGCGAAGGAGCCGAAGCGCGGGCCCTGGCTCTGGCCCAGCAGGACCTCGTAGAGGGCGCTGAACCAGAGACGAAGCGGCTCGAAGCCCGCCGCCTTGCCGGCCTCATAGACCTCAGCCTGGATGAGCTCGGCGTCCTGGCAGCCGGCGGGCAGGGCCCGCAGCCGGGCGGCGAGGTCGGCCATGGCGGCCCGCTCGCGGTCGTCCGGCGCGCGGAACCGCTTCGAGGGCTTCACGAAGTCCTCGTAGTAATGGATCGCGTAGTCGGCCAGCCGGTCCAGCAGGGGCTGGCTGGCGGCGTCGGCGCCCGGCATGTAGCGGGCGATGAAGCCCCACAGGATCTCCTTGGTCGAGGCGTCGGCCGCCGACACCAGGTTCAGGAGCAGGGAGAAGGACAGGGGCGAGCCCGCCGCCGGCGGCGCGCCGGTGTGGACGTGCCAGGCCGGGTTGTCGATGGCCGGGGCGTTGGCCTCGGCGCTGACCCGGTTGTAGGCGTCCAGCTGCTGCAGGTACTCGTCCGTCGCCTTGGGGATGACGTCGAAATAGAGCCGCTTGGCCGACTTGGGCGACTGGTACATGTAGTAGGCGAGGCTCTCGGGCGCGCCGTAGCGCAGCCACTCCTCCATGGTCAGGCCATTGCCCTTGGACTTCGAGATCTTCTGGTTGTTCTCGTCCATGAAGAGCTCGTAGTGGAAGGCCTCCGGCGGCTCGCCGCCGAGGATCCTCGCCACCTTGTTGGACACCCGCACGGAGTCCACCAGGTCCTTTCCGGACATCTCGTAGTCCACCCCCAGGGCCACCCAGCGGGCCGCCCAGTCCGGCCGCCACTGCAGCTTGACGCGGCCGCCTGTGACGGGGGTCTCGGTCAGGGTCCCGTCCTCGTCCCGGAAGACGATGGTCCCGGCCTCGACATTGCGCTCCAGGGTGGGGACCTGCAGGACCCGGCCGGTCGTGGGGCTGATGGGCAGGAAGGGCGAATAGGTGGCCCGGCGCTCCTCGCCCAGGGTGGGCAGCATGACCCCCTGGATGGCGTCGAAGCGCTCCAGCACCCGCAGGAGCACGGCGTCCAGCTCTCCGGACCGGTAGGTCTCGGTGGAGGACTTGAAGTCGTAGTCGAAACCGAAACCGTCGAGGAAGGCGCGCAGGCGGGCGTTGTTGTGGGCGCCGAAGCTCTCGTAGAGGCCGAAGGGGTCGCGGACGCTGGTCACCGGCTTGTCGCGGTCGAGCTCCAGCGCCTCGCGGTTGGGGACGTTGTCGGGGATCTTCCGGAAGCCGTCCATGTCGTCGGAGAAGACGATCAGCCGGGTGGGGATGGCCTCGCCGGTCAGGGCGCGGAAGGCGGTGCGCACCATGGTCGGCCGGGCGGCCTCGCCGAAGGTGCCCATGTGCGGCAGGCCCGAGGCGCCGTAGCCGCACTGGAAGATGACGGGTTCGCGCAGGGAAGGCAGGGCGGCGACGGCCTCGTCCGGGCGGCCCTGGGCCAGCAGGGCGGCGGCCAGGTCGCGGCCGGCGTCGTCGAGGCGCAGGCGCAGGATCCGGTCCAGCAGGAGGCGGGCCTGCTCGAAGGGCCAGGAACGGGCCTCACGGGCGGGCAGGGCGAGTGCGGACAGGTCGGTGCGAACGGACATGACGGGGCGTTAGCCTTCCTTGGCGGCGGCCTCAAGCCTGCAGCGCGCCGGAGGCGCCTTGCGGAGCGCGCCGAAACGGGCATGAAGTCGACCCTCAGCGCGCCAGAGTCCCGCGCGTCCGGAGCCCGCCCATGCCATCCGCCCGCCTCGCCCTTCTTCTCGCCGCCGGCCTGGCCCTCGCCGCCTGCCAGCCCAGGGCGCCCGAGGGCCCGCCGCCGGGGACGGTGCGCTTCTCCATCATGTCCACAGAGAACATCCAGGCCGCCCAGGGCGCCTGGACCCCCTTCCTGGCCGACATGGAGAAGGCCACGGGCCTGAAGATCGAGCCCTTCTACGGGACCAACTACACCGCCCTGATCGAGGCCATGCGCTTCAAGCAGACGGATGTGGGCTGGTTCACCAACCAGTCGGGCCTGGAGGCCGTGCGCCGGTCCGGCGGCGAGATCTTCGCCCGCACCACCAAGCCCGAGGGGCCGGACGGCTACCAGGCCCTCATCGTGGTCAAGAAGGGATCGGGCCTGACCCTGGACCGCATTCTGGCCTGCGACCAGACGCTGAACTTCGCCATGGGCGACGCCAAGTCGACCTCGGGAACCCTGGCGCCCATGACCTGGCTGTTCGGGCCGCGCAACATCCGCCCGGAGACCTGCTTCAAGACCGTGCGCAGCGCCAACCACGAGGCCAACCTGTTCGCCGTGTCCATGGGCCAGCTGGACGCCGCCACCAACAACTCCCAGTCCATCGCCCGCCTGGCCGACCAGAAGACCCCGGCGGCGCAGAAGGCGGTGGCCGACATCGAGGTGGTCTGGCGCTCGCCCACCCTGCCCGAAGACCCCATGGTCTGGCGCAAGGACCTGGATCCGGCCCTGAAGGCGAAGATCCGCGACTTCATCCTGGCCTACGGGGTCGGCGACACCGACGAGGCGCGCCGGCAGAGGGAGGTGATCCGGGCGATCCAGACCGGACCCTTCAAGCCCGCCGACAACGCCCACCTCCTGCCTGTGCGCGAGATGGAGGCCACCGCCGCCCTGATCGACGCCCGCAACCGCAAGGACGCTCCTGGCGAGGCGAAGGCGAAGGCCGAACTCGACCAGGTCCAGGCCGAGCAGAAGGCCCTTTCGGCGAAGGCGCCCTCGTAAGGGAGCCCCGCGCCGGGCGCCGGGCGAGAGGTCAACCGTCTTCGCCCCATTGAGGCCACGGACCTGCAGGACTAGGGTCGGACCGTTGGCGACAGGAACACACGCACCCATGGCCCGCATCACCCTCGTGGACGACGACGAGAACATCGTGACCTCGGTAAGCCTTGCGCTCGAAAGCCAGGGGCATGGGGTCAAGGCCTATTTCGACGGCGCCTCGGGCCTGGCGGCCCTGGAGAACGATCCGCCCGACCTGGCCATACTGGACGTCAAGATGCCGCGCATGGACGGCATGGAGGTGCTCCGCCGGCTGCGCCGCAGCTCGGACCTGCCGGTCATCATCCTGACCTCCAAGGACGATGAGATCGACGAGCTCCTGGGTTTCAACCTCGGGGCCGACGACTACATGCACAAGCCCTTCAGCCAGCGCCTGCTCATCGAGCGGGTCAAGGCGGTCCTGCGGCGCGCCGGCGCCGGTGCGGACGAGGGGGATGAGCCGGAGGAGGCCGCCTCCCGGGCGCTCAGGCGCGGTCGCCTGACCCTGGACCCGGCCCGGCACGACTGCCTGTGGAACGACCGGCCGGTCAAGCTGACCGTCACCGAGTTCCTGCTGATCCAGGCCCTGGCCCAGCGGCCCGGCTTCGTGAAGAGCCGGGACAACCTCATGGACGCGGCCTACGATGACCAGGTCTATGTCGACGACCGCACCATCGACAGCCACATCAAGCGCATGCGCCGCAAGTTCCGGGAGGTCGACCCCCAGTTCGACGCAATCGAAACCCTCTATGGCGTCGGATACCGATACCGCGAGTCCTGAGCCGGCGCGGCGGCGGTGGCGCGGGCCGCCCGCGTCACGCCTGGGCCGGCTCATCCTCGCCCTCAACCTCCTGGGCCTGGCGGTCCTCATCGTCGGCTCCCTGGTGCTCAACGAGCTTCGCCGGGGGCTGGTGGAGGCGCGGATCGACAGCCTCACCACCCAGGGGGAGCTGATCGCCACCCTCATCGACCAGGCGGCCACCGTCGGCGAGCCCGTCCCCGCCCTCGACCCCTCCCGGGCCAGCGAGATCCTCCGGCTCCTGGCCAATCCCGGGGTCCAGAGAGCCCGGCTGTTCGACGCCCAGGGCCAACTCGTCGCCGACAGCGACTGGATCGCCGACCGGGTGGAGCAGAAGCCCCTGCCCCCGGCCCGGCCCCGCGGATCGCCCGCCGCTCCCGAGGAGGCGGCCCGCCCGCGGCCGTCTCCCGGCGGGGAGGCCCTCGAGGCGGAAGTCCGACAGGCCCTGGAGGGCCAGCGGGTGTCCGGCGTGCGACGGGCCGATCCCGGCGGGCGGGTGGTCTCGGTGTCCTTCCCCATTCGCCACGTCCAGGCGGTCCTCGGGGTCCTGACCGTCGAGGCCGGGGACGTGGACAGCATCATCGCCCGGCAGAGGGCGGCCCTGGCGCCCTTCATCCTCCTGTCCATCGGCGTGACCCTCCTGTCCTCCGCCCTGCTCACCACCCTGGTGGCCCTGCCGGTCCGGCGCCTGGCCCGGGCCGCGGACCGGGTGCGCCTGTCCCGGGTCCGCTCCATCTCCCTGCCCGACCTGTCCCGGCGGCGGGACGAGCTGGGCGACCTCACCCGGGCCCTCGAGGCCATGACCGACGCCCAGTCCGAGCGGATGGGCGCCATCGAGCGCTTCGCCGCCGACGTGGCGCACGAGATCCGCAATCCCCTGACCTCCCTGCGCTCGGCGGTGGAGACCCTGGACCTGGTCTCCGAGCCCGAGGCGAAGGCGCGCCTGAACCGCGTCATCCGCCAGGACATCCAGCGCATGGACCGGCTGGTGACCGACATCTCCAACGCCTCGCGCCTGGATGCCGAGCTATCCCGGGAGGCGCCCCGCCCCTTTGATCTCGGACGTCTCCTTGAAGAGATCGTCCAGGCCTACGCCGCAGCCCGGCGGGAGGGGGAGCCCGAGGTCACCCTGGCCGGGACGCAGGGCGAGACCCCGGTCCTCGGCCGGGAGGGACCCGCCGGCCAGGTCTTCCGGAACCTCGTGGACAACGCCCGCTCCTTCAGCCAGCCCGGCGGGACGGTGCGGCTGTCCCTCGCCCGGGAAGGGGGCCGGGCGGTGGTCTTCGTCGACGACGACGGGCCGGGCATCCCCCCGGAAAACCTCGAGACCGTCTTCGAGCGGTTCTACACCTCGCGTCCGAAGGGAACGGCCTTCGGCGGCAATTCCGGCCTCGGCCTGTCCATCGCCCGGCAGATCGTCGAGGCCCAGGGGGGAACCCTCCAGGCGGAGAACCGGACGGATTCCGCCGGGGAGCGGATCGGGGCCCGGTTCGTGGTGCGCCTTCCCCTGAGGCCCGGGGCGTGAGCTCGGCCTTGCATGCGGGCCTCCTGGCCCTCTGGTCGGGGGGGCGCTGGAGAGGCGTCCTGGTGGAGGGACCCGCGGGGTCGGGAAAGAGCGACCTCGCCCTCCGGGCCCTCGACATGGGCTTCCGCCTGGTGTCCGACGACCGCACCCTCGTCTGGTCCAGCGACGGGGCGGCCTTCGGAAGGGCCCCGGAGGCCCTTGCGGGCCTTCTCGAGGTCCGGGGCGTCGGCGTGCTGAGGGTTCCCGCCCTGGCCTTCTGCCGGATTGACCTGGCCGTCATGTCGGGGACCCCCGAGCGCCTGCCGGATCCCCAGGTCGTGATCCTGGCCGGGACGCCGGTCCGGAGCCTCTCCCTCCGCCTGACGGACGCCTCGGCGCCACACCGCATGAAGGAAGCGCTTTGCCGTCTTGGAGCTGGGCCGGAAGAGTCGTATCAAGACGGCCTTCCGGCGCCGGTGGCGCCCACAATGGGTGAGTCAGCCCCTTGAAAGCCTTCTGATGATCGGCCTCGTCATCGTGACCCACGGCCGTCTCGCCGAGGAATTCCTCCTGGCCATGGAACACGTGGTCGGGCCCCAGTCCGGGATTGCGACCATCTGCATCGGCCCCGAGGACGACATGGAGAGGCGGCGGCGCGACATCCTCGCCGCCTGCGGCCAGGTCGACGTCGGAAGCGGGGTGATCCTGCTGACCGACATGTTCGGCGGCACCCCCTCCAACCTCGCCATCTCCGTCATGGAACAGACCCGGGCCGAGGTGATCGCCGGGTTGAACCTGCCCATGCTGATCAAGCTGGCCAGCGTCCGGGCGCGGCTGAACCTTGCGGACTGCGTGGCCCAGGCCCAGGAGGCGGGGCGGAAGTACATCTCCGTCGCCTCCTATGTCCTGGCGGGGGACAAGTGACCACCCGCGCCAGGGTCGAGATCATCAACAAGCGCGGCCTCCATGCCCGCGCCTCCGCCAAGTTCGTCAAGACCGCGACCGGCTTTGACGCGGAGGTGCGCGTGTCCAAGGACGGCGCCGAGGTGGACGCCCGCTCCATCATGGGGCTCATGATGCTGGCGGCGGGCCCCGGATGCTGCATCGACATCACGGCCGAGGGGCCCCAGGCCGAGGCGGCCCTGGCCGCTCTCGTCGCCCTGGTCGCCGCCCGCTTCGATGAGGACGAGTAGCCGGTCGGAGAGGCCATGACGCCCGAGGTGGAGATCAAGTTCGCCTGCGGACCGGCCACACTGGAAGCCCTTGTCGCCCGGGCCTTCAACGCCCCCGCCCGGGACCGACGGCTGGTCGCGGTCTACTACGACACCCCCGACGGCCGCCTGGCCGCCCGCCAGGCCTCCCTGCGGCTTCGCACCGACGAGACGGGAAGGACGGTGCAGACCTTCAAGACCGGCGAGGGCCTGGGCCGGAGCGAGGCCGAGCATGAGACGACGCCGGGACGTCTGGACCTGACGGGCGAGGACCTCGCCGCCGTCCTTTCGGCCGGGGACCGGGCGCAGCTGGCCCCCCGCTTCACCGTCCAGGTCCGGCGCCGGACCTGCGAGATCGAGGCCGGCGGCTCCCGGATCGAGCTGGCCCTCGACCAGGGCGAGATCCTCGCCGCCGGCGCCCGGTCGCCCGTCTGCGAGGCCGAGCTGGAGCTCCTCTCGGGGGACCGCCGGGACCTCTTCACCCTCGCCCTGGCGCTGACGGCGGAGCTTCCCCTCACCCTGTCCCTGCGATCCAAGTCCGACCGGGGAAACCGGCTGGCGGCGGCGGGCGACCGGGTCCCCCTCGCCAGCCTCCCGGCGGGCCTGTCCTGCGAAGAGGCCCTGCGCCAGGCCCTGTTGGTCGCCCTCGGCGAGGCCGCGGCCCAGGTCCTCGAGACCGCCGGCGACCCTTCGGTGGAGGCCGTCCATCAGCTGCGG
This sequence comes from Caulobacteraceae bacterium, assembly GCA_947456005.1. Lineage (GTDB taxonomy): Bacteria > Pseudomonadota > Alphaproteobacteria > Caulobacterales > Caulobacteraceae > Phenylobacterium. The sequence continues at coordinate 5,694 of CANGRP010000031.1, read as the reverse complement.
GTGGCGCTCCGACGCCTGCGCAGCCTGCTCGCCGTCTTCCGCCACCGGTGGACGCCCGGGGATCCGTCCGCCCTCAGGACCGGCCTGCGGGACCTGTCCCGGGCCTGCGGGGAGACCCGGGAGCTGGACGTGCTGCTCGGGAGGGCCGATCCCGCCGGGGCTCTGGCGCCCGTCCTGATCGCCGCCCGCAGGCGGACCGCCGAGGCTCTCGTGGAGACCCTGTCGGGCGCGCCCGCCCGGACGACCCTCCTGGAGGGGCTGATCTTCGCCGAGGCGGGTGACTGGCGGACCCGGCCCGGCGCCGGGTCCGGCGCGGCGTCAGGCCTGTCCGAGGATCTCCGCCGCCGATGGCGCCGGGTTCGCCGGCTGGGAGACGCCTTTCCCGACCTCGGACCCGAAGGGCGTCATGACCTGCGCCTGAGGATCAAGGCCCTGCGCTATGCGCTGGACACCCTGGACCTGCCCGAATGGCGCCCCCTGGCCGAGACCCTCTCACCGCGCCTGAGGGCCGCCCAGGACGCCCTTGGCGCCCTCAACGACGCCGACGCGGCGAAGGGTCTCCTGGGGCGTCTGCACCTTTCCGGAGACGTCCGGCCGGAGGCCTCCCGCCTCGTGGCGGGACTGAAGCGGCGGGACGACAGGGCCCGGGCCCGGAAGGCGGTCCGGCGGCTGGTGGAGTCGACCCCCGCCCTGTTCACATAAAGCAATCTTTATGTCCCGGTTGCGGGCCGGCGGGCCGGGGCGTATAGGACAGGAAAGGCGGGGAAGGCCCGCGCGACAGGAATCCCGACATGACCGACTATGTGGTGAAGGACATCTCCCTGGCTGAGTTCGGCCGCAAGGAGATCGCGATCGCCGAGACCGAGATGCCCGGCCTGATGGCCGTGCGCGCCGAGTTCGGCCCCTCCCAGCCCCTGAAGGGCGCCCGCATCGCCGGCTCCCTGCACATGACCATCCAGACGGCGGTCCTGATCCAGACCCTGGAGGCCCTGGGCGCCGAGGTCCGCTGGGCCTCGTGCAACATCTTCTCCACCCAGGACCACGCCGCGGCGGCCATCGCCGACGCCGGCACGCCGGTCTTCGCCACCAAGGGCGAGACCCTGCTGGAGTACTGGGACTACGCCCACCGCATCTTCGAGTGGGCCGACGGCGGCTATCCCAACCTGATCCTCGACGACGGCGGCGACGCCACCCTGCTCTGCGTGCTGGGCCCCAAGGCCGAGAAGGACCCCTCGGTCCTCGCCAACCCGCAGAACGAGGAGGAAGAAGCCCTCTACACCGTGATGAAGCGGTACCTGAAGGAGAAGCCCGGCTTCTACACGGCCATCCGCAACGCCATCGGCGGCGTCTCCGAGGAGACCACCACGGGGGTCCACCGCCTCTACCAGATGGCCGAGCGCGGCGAGCTGCCCTTCCCGGCCATCAACGTCAACGACAGCGTCACCAAGTCCAAGTTCGACAACCTCTACGGCTGCCGCGAGAGCCTGGTGGACGCCATCCGCCGGGGTACGGACGTCATGCTCTCGGGCAAGGTCGCCGTGGTCCTGGGCTATGGCGACGTCGGCAAGGGCTCGGCGGCCAGCCTGCGCAACGGCGGCGCCCGGGTCATCGTCACCGAGATCGACCCGATCTGCGCCCTGCAGGCGGCCATGGAGGGCTATGAGGTCCAGACCATGGACGACGTGGCGGACAAGGCCGACATCTTCGTCACCGCCACGGGCAACAAGGACGTCCTCACCGTCGATCACATGCGGCGGATGAAGAACAACGCCATCGTCGCCAACATCGGCCACTTCGATTCCGAGATCCAGATCGCGGGCCTGCGCAACTACCGCTGGGACAAGATCAAGGACCAGGTCCACCATGTGGAGTTCCCGGACGGCAAGAAGATCATCGTCCTGTCCGAGGGCCGGCTGGTGAACCTTGGCAACGCCACGGGCCACCCCAGCTTCGTGATGAGCGCCTCCTTCACCAACCAGACCCTGGCCCAGATCGAGCTGTGGACCAACGGGAAGGCCTACGAGAAGAAGGTCTACACCCTGCCCAAGCACCTGGATGAAAAGGTGGCCCTCCTGCACCTGGAGAAGCTGGGCGCAAAGCTGACCCGGCTGACCGACGACCAGGCGGCCTACATCAGCGTTCCGGTGACCGGGCCCTTCAAGCCCGAGCACTACCGCTACTAGGACCGGGGGCGGACCGCGCGTGCCGGTCGCCCTCATCCTCTCCAGCCATGTCGCCGGCTCTGGGGTCGGCGGCGGGCTGCAGGTCGCCGAACTGGCCCGCCTGGGCTTCCGAACCGCCCTTGTTCCGACCGTGCTTTTCGGCCGTCACCCCGGCCTGGGCCCGCCCGGCGGCGGGGCCGTGTCCGACGCGGTCTTCGCGAGCCAGGTCGAGGGCCTGGTCGCCTCCGGCCTGCCCGACCGGGCGGACCTCGTCATCACCGGCTATTTCGCCACCGCCGGACAGGTGGAGGTCGCCGCGCGCCTCCTCGACCATGTAGCGGCCCGCCGGCCGCAGGCCCTGCGCCTGGTGGACCCCATCCTCGGCGACGAGGACCGCGGCCTCTACGTCTCCGAAGCCGTGGCCGACGCCCTGCCCCGGGCGCTGGTCCCCCGCGCCGGCCTCCTCGCGCCCAACGCCTGGGAGCTGGCGCGGCTGACTGGCGCTCAGGTCACCGACCCCGGCTCGGCCCTCGCCGCCGCCCGGAGCCTGGGCCGGCCGGTCCTTGTCTCCTCCGTCCCCGACGGGGCCGATGTCGGCGTCCTGTGGACCGACGGGGCGGAGGCCTGGCTCGCCAGCCACCCGCGCCTGCCCCGGGCGCCACGGGGCACGGGCGACCTCCTGGCCGCCCTGTTCGGCGCCGACCTCATCCTCGGGGGAAGCCCTCCCGAAAGTCTTGAGTCTTCGGTACGGAACCTCGTCGCGCGGCTGGCCCAGGGCGCCGAAGACCTGCTCGACGCGCCCGGTACGGATGCCGGACCCCCCGGTCCCCCCCACGCGGGGACGACGCCGGGGTGACCCTGCGCAGACCCTGAGGCGACCTACTTGAGGTCCTTGGCCGCCTTGTTCAGGTCGGGGGCGTTGGGCGAGCGCATGGCCACCCCCGCCTCCATCCCCGCCTTAAGGGCCGCCGCGGCGCCCTCGTGCGACAGGATCTTGCTCATCACCGCCTGCCCCGCCCGGTCGAACCATTCGCGGTTCTCGATCACATAGGCGCGGGAGTCGCGATAGCCCTCCAGGAGGCCGTTGATCTCGGGGATGACGTAGCGGCCGACGAGGTCCCAGCTGCGCAGGGTGTTCTCGCGGTTGGCCCAGTCGTGGACGAAGCCCAGCACCACGCCGAAGCCGCCGGAGGAGGCCTGCAGCTTGCGGATGGCGGCCACCAGGTCGTCCGGCGTGCCGATGACGGCGGCGGCGCCCTCCACGTCCACGGTCTGCTCAAGGGCTTGTTCCGGCGAGATAAACGGGCCGGCGCCGGGGCGCATCAGGGTGCCGACCTGGTACTCGTTGTGCCAGTGCATCAGGCCCTTGGCCGCCTGGGCCCGGGCCTCCTCGCGGGTCTCGGCGATATGCCAGGACATCAGGACCCGCCAGTTCTTCCGGTCGATCGCCTTGCCCGACTTGGCGGCGGCCTGCTCGGCGAAGCCCCACTGGGTGGGCAGGGCGGCGAGGCCCGCCTCGGAGTTGGAGCCGATGGACAGGACGCCCATGCCGTGCTTGCCGGCCAGGGTCATGCCCGAGGGGCTCACCGAGGAGGCCGCCACCATCTCCATCTCCTCCTGCAGGGGCAGGAGCTGGAGGCGCGCATCACGCAGGGTGAACCACTCGCTTTCGTGGGTGACCCGCTCGCCGGCCAGCAGGCGCTTGATCACCCCGATGGCCTCGTCCTGGCGGTCGCGCTGGGTCATGGGATCAATGCCCAGGGTATGGGCGTCGGAGGGCAGGGCGCCGGGGCCGGTGCCGAGGATGGCCCGCCCGCCGGTCATGTAGTCCAGCTGCACCATGCGCTGGGCGACGTTGAAGGGGTGGTGGTAGGGCAGGGAGATCACCCCCGTCCCCAGCCGGATCCGGCCGGTATGCTCGCCGACGGCGGCGAGGAAGAGCTCGGGGGAGGCGATCATCTCCCAACCGGTGGAATGGTGTTCACCGACCCAGAACTCGTCGAAGCCCAGCTCCTCAAGCCGAACGGCGAACTTGATGTCGTTCCGGAACTGGAGCCTGGGATGCTCGCCGATGGGATGATGGGGCGCCAGGAAGGCGCCGAACTGGGTGCGGGCCATGGAATTCCTCCGGAAATGCACAGACGTCGCCGACGTCCCGAGGACGGCCGGTCATTGCGGGACATCGATAGACGCGGGGGCGGAATACGCAAGCACCCGTCAGGCGCCGAGGGTCCGGGTCCGCCGCCAGAGGCCAAAGATGTAGGTCGCCGCCCCCGCCCAGATGAAGGCGAAGGACACCCCCCTGAGGGCGGTGAAGGGCTCGCCCTGGGCCAGGCCGATGCCGAAGCCGATGGTCGGGCCGATGAACTGCAGGAAGCCCATGGCCGACAGGGGCATCCGGCGGGCCGCCCAGGAAAAGAGGACCAGGGGAATGGCGGTGATCGGTCCCGCCGCCAGCAGCCAGGCCGCCGCCGCGGGAGAATCGTCCACATGCCCCTGCCCGGTCAGGGCCAGGTGCGCCATCCAGATCGCGCCGGGGACCGCCAGGAAAAGGCACTCGACGAAGAGCCCGGTCTGGGCGTCCGCCTGCACCTGCTTGCGGACGATCCCATAGGCGCCGAAGGTCAGGGCCAGGACCACTGCCATCCAGGGAAAGTGCCCGAGGGCCAGGCCCTGGAGGGCGACCCCGATCCCCGCCAGGATGATGGCGCCGAGCCCCAGGGCGTCGAAGCGCTCGCGGAAGATCAGGGCGCCCGCCGCCATGTTCAGCAGGGGCGTCAGGTAGTAGCCAAGGCTGCTCTCCAGGACCCGGCCGGCGTTGACGCCCCAGACATAGAGGGCCCAGTTGGCGCCGATCAGGAGGGCGGACAGGGCGAGCATTCCCAGAAGCCGGGGAGAGCGCAGGACCGCCGCCACCTGGGCGCCCTGGCGGGCCAGGATCACGAAGACCCAGGCGGCCAGGGTTCCCCAGACCGCCCGGTGGGCGAGGATCTCCCAGGAATCGGCGCCCAGCCGGCCCATGGCCTGGAACAACAGGGGCGCGAACCCCCAGATCAGGTAGCACAGCACGCCGGCGCCGACGGCCGCGCGCGGCGAGACGTCAGCCAGCGAGGCGGCCCCCCCGGCCACCCGTCAGCGGTCGCCGATCAGGCCGCGCTCATCGAGGAGCTGGGCGATCTGCACGGCGTTGAGGGCGGCGCCCTTGCGCAGGTTGTCGGCCACGACCCACAGGTTGAGGCCATGCTCCACGGTCGGGTCCCGGCGGATGCGGCTGACGAAGACCGGGAACTCGCCCTGGGCCTCCTTGGGCGTGATGTAGCCCTTGTCATGGCGCTGATCGATGACGATCAGGCCCGGGCTGTTGCGCAACAGGTCGCGGGCCTCGTCCTCGTCGAGGGGCTCATGGAACTCGATGTTCACCGACTCCGAATGGCCGACCATGACCGGGACCCGCACGCAGGTGACGGTGAGGGCGATCTCGGGATCGATCATCTTGTGGGTCTCGTTCCACATCTTGGCCTCCTCGTCGGTG
>CANGRP010000030.1 GCA_947456005.1 Caulobacteraceae bacterium | reverse complement strand
TGCTCCAACGACTACCTGGCCCAGGGCGAAAACCCTGTCGTGCTCGACGCCATGAAGGCGGCCATAGACGAGGCCGGCGCCGGCTCCGGCGGAACCCGCAACATCTCCGGCACCACCCGCTACCACGTGGAACTGGAACGCGAGCTGGCAGACCTGCACGGCAAGGAATCGGCCCTGCTCTTCACCTCGGGCTATGTCTCCAACGAGGCGTCCCTGTCGACGCTCTACAAGATCCTGCCTAGCCTGATCGTCTTCTCCGACGCCCTGAACCACAACTCAATGATCTCGGGCATCCGCGGCGGGCGCGGGCCCCGGCACGTCTTCCGGCACAACGACCTGGCCCACCTCGAGGAGCTGCTGGCCGCCGCCGACCCGGCCGCGCCCAAGCTGATCGCCTTCGAGAGCGTCTATTCCATGGACGGCGACATCGCCGACATCCGCGGCACGGTGGCCCTGGCGAAGAAGTACGGCGCCATGACCTACATCGACGAGGTCCATGCGGTGGGCATGTACGGCCCCCGGGGCGCCGGGGTGTGCGAGCGTGACGGCGTCATGGCCGAGATCGACATCATCGAGGGCACGCTGGGCAAGGCCTACGGGGTCATGGGCGGCTACATCGCCGCCGACGCGGTGATCGTCGATGCGATCCGCTCCTATGCCGACGGCTTCATCTTCACCACCTCCGTGCCGCCGGCCGTGGCCGCGGGCGCCGTGGCCTCGATCCGCTGGCTCAAGGAGCACAACGAGGTCCGCGAGAAGCACCAGGCGCGCGCCGCCGCCCTGAAGGCGCGGATGGAGGCGGCGGGCCTGCCGGTCATGCCTTCGGTCAGCCACATCGTCCCTGTCCTCGTGGGCGACCCCGTCCACTGCAAGATGATCTCGGACATCCTGCTTGAAGAGCACGGCGTCTATGTCCAGCCGATCAACTACCCGACCGTGCCCCGCGGGACGGAGCGGCTTCGCTTCACGCCCAGCCCGGCGCATACGGACGAGATGATGGACGACCTGGTCCGGGCCATGGAGAAGCTGTGGGTCCGCTGCAATATCCAGCGGGTTGGCGGCCAGGCGGCCTGACGGCTCCTACTTTTCGGGTCTTGACCCTGCGTAGGCGGTTCCGCCCGCCGCATCGAGGCTGTAAACAGCCCGCGTTCGGTCGCTCCGAATCTTCAGGACAGGCCTCATGATCACACAATCTCTCGCCGCCGGCGTCCCGGCCGGTTTTTTCTCGGCATCCGTTGCGGACTCCGACCCCGCCCTCGGTGCGGTGATCTCGGGTGAACTCCGGCGCCAGCAGGACCAGATCGAGCTGATCGCCTCGGAGAACATCGTTTCCCGCGCCGTGCTCGAGACCCAGGGGTCGGTGCTGACGAACAAGTACGCCGAAGGCTATCCGGGCAAGCGCTACTATGGCGGCTGCGAAGTGGTGGACGAGGCCGAGGTCCTGGCCATAGAGCGGGCCAAGGCCCTGTTCGGTTGCGAGTACGCCAATGTCCAGCCCCATTCGGGCAGCCAGGCCAACCAGGCGGTCTTCATGGCCACTCTGACGCCCGGCGACACCTTCATGGGCATGGACCTCGCCGCCGGCGGCCACCTGACCCACGGCAAGAGCGTCAACCAGTCCGGCAAGTGGTTCCGGCCGGTGTCCTACGCGGTTCGGTTACAGGACCACCTGATCGACTATGACCAGGCCGCAGAACTGGCCCTGGCCGAGAAGCCCAAGGTGATCATCGCCGGCGGCTCGGCCTATTCCCGGCACATCGACTTCGCCCGCTTCCGCCAGATCGCGGACTCCGTTGGCGCCCTCCTCATGGCGGACATCGCCCATTACGCCGGCCTGGTGGCGGGCGGCGTCTATCCTAACCCCTTCCCGCACGCCCACGTGGTGACCACCACGACCCACAAGACCCTGCGGGGCCCACGCGGCGGCCTCATCCTGACCAACGACAAGAAGCTGGCGAAGAAGCTGGACTCGGCGGTCTTCCCGGGCCTGCAGGGCGGGCCGCTGATGCACGTCATCGCCGCCAAGGCGGTGGCTTTCGGCGAGGCCCTGCGACCGGAGTTCAAGGCCTACGCGCGGCAGGTGATCGACAACGCCCGGGCCCTGTCCGACAGCCTGCAGGAGGCTGGATTCCGGATCGTCTCGAACGGCACGGACAGCCACCTCATGCTGGTGGACCTGACGCCCAAGGGGGTCAGCGGCGCTGACGCCGAGATCGCCCTGGAGCGGGCCGGCATCACCACCAACAAGAACGGCATCCCGTTCGACCCGCTTCCGCCCGTCCAGACCTCGGGAATCCGGGTCGGCACACCAGCCGGGACGACGCGCGGCTTCGGCGAGGCCGAGTTCCGCCAGGTCGGCCGCTGGATCGGCGAGGTGCTGGACGGCGTCGCGGCCGGCGGGGACAATTCGGCCGTCGAAGCCCGGGTCCGGGGCGAGGTCCTGGCCCTGACGAAACGCTTTCCCATCTACGGCTGAGGCCTCTAATAGGGGTCGGCCCGGCCGGGAGGGGCCAGATCATGCGTTGCCCGTTCTGCGGACACCCCGAGAGCCAGGTGAAAGACAGCCGCCCGTCGGATGACGGTGCGGCCATCCGTCGTCGCCGGTCCTGTCCCGAGTGCGGGGGCCGGTTCACGACCTTTGAGCGGGTCCAGCTTCGCGAGATCACCATCCTCAAGCGATCGGGGCGGCGCACGCCTTTCGACCGCGACAAGCTGGCGCGTTCCATCGCCATCGCCACACGAAAGCGCCCCATCGAGCCTGAACGGATCGAGCGCATGATCTCCCAGATCGTCCGGCAGCTTGAGAGCCTGGGCGAGACCGAGCTGCCATCCTCCGTTGTCGGCGAGATGGTCATGAAGCAGCTCAAGGCGCTCGATGACGTGGCCTATGTCCGCTACGCCTCGGTCTATCGCGACTTCCGGGAGGCGGCCGAGTTCGCAACCTTCCTGGGTCGTGAAGGCCTGAGCGAGAGCGGAGAGGATGACCGCTAGCCGGGTCACCCTGAAGCTTGCGACCAGCCTGGACGGCCGGATCGCCACGGCGTCCGGCGAGAGCCGTTGGATCACCGGCGAGTCGGCGCGCGCCGAGGTGCATCGGCTGAGGGCCGGCCACCAGGCCGTGATCGTGGGGATCGAGACCGCGCTTGCGGATGATCCGGAGCTCACAGTCCGGCTGGAGGGCTACTCTGGACCTCAGCCGGCCCGGGTGGTTCTGGACACCCGCCAGAGGCTCCCGCCGGGTTCGCGCCTGGTCCGGACGGCGGGGGAGGTTCCCACCTACCTGGTCGCTGGGGGCCCTCCGGACCCGACCCTGTCGGGCCTTGGGGTGGGGGTTCTTTGCCCGAGAACGGACGGCGGGCGGCCATCGCCGGCAGGCGTCATCGCCGCCCTGCGCGCCGAGGGACTGGAGCAGCTCTTCATCGAGGGCGGCGGGCAGGTGGCCGCAGCCTTCCTGTCTGCAGGCCTCGTGGACCGCCTGGTCTGGTTTCGCGCGCCCCTTGTTCTGGGCGCCCGGGGTCGACCGGCTGTCGGCGATCTGCCAATGGAGGGCCTGTCGGAGGCGCCCCGCTTCCGCCGGACGGGCGTCACCGAGTTCGGCCCCGACCTTTGCGAGACCTTCGAGAGGACCTGATGTTCACCGGGATCGTCACTGACATCGGAACCGTGCGGGCGGTCCGCGACACGAACCGGGATCGCCGGTTCGAGATCACGACCGCCTACGACCTTTCCACCGTCGACATCGGCGCCTCGATCAGCCACTCGGGCTGCTGCCTCACCGTGGTCGAGAAGGGCCCGGACTGGTTTGCGGTGGAGGTTTCGGGCGAGACACTGGCCCTGACCCACCTGGGCGACTGGGGCCTTGGCCGGCGCATCAATCTCGAGCGGGCCGCGAAAGTGGGCGACGAACTGGGCGGGCACATCGTCTCCGGGCATGTGGACGGGATCGGCGAGGTGCTTTCAATCACCCCGGAGGGCGGCTCGAGCCGGGTCCGGTTCCGCGCCCCGCGACCCCTGCACAGGTTCATCGCGCCCAAGGGCTCCATCACGGTCGATGGCGTCTCCCTGACGGTCAACGAGGTCGAGGACGATGTCTTTGGCGTCAACCTGATCCCCCATACCTGGGAGGTCACGACCCTCGGCGACCTCGCCGCCGGCACACGGGTCAATCTCGAGATCGACATGCTGGCCCGCTATCTCGCACGCTGGCGGGAAACGGCCTAAGCTGAAGCCTCCAAGGAGCCCAGAATGACCCCGCAAAAGCTGCGCCTCCTCATTGTTGAGGCTCGATTCTATGACGATCTCGCCGACGAGCTCCTGAGGGGCGCCTCGGACGTCCTGTCCGCCCATGGCGCCGAGTTCGATGTGGTGAGCGTTCCCGGAGCCCTCGAGATTCCCGGCGCAATCGCCCTCGCGAACGAGGCGCGCCTTTCCCCAGCGGGCGTCAGCTACGATGGCTATGTCGCCCTCGGAACTGTGATCCGGGGCGAAACCTATCACTTCGAGATCGTCTCGAATGAAAGCGCACGCGGCCTGATGGACCTGACCGTCCGGCAGGGTGTCTGCCTGGGCAACGGCATTCTCACCGTCGAGGACGAGGACCAGGCCTGGGAGCGAGCCCGGGTCAGGGAGGGCGACAAGGGCGGCGGCGCCGCCAGGGCCGCCCTGGACATGATCGCCCTGCGTCGACGGTTCCTGGGTCAGGACCGGTAATGCCCGCGTCCCACCAGGCCCGCTCCGTCGCGCGTCTCGCAGCGGTTCAGGCCCTCTACCAGATGGAGGTGTCCGGAACGGGCGTGGAGGCGGTCGTCCGCGAGTTCTCTGATCACCGGTTCGACCGCGCGATCGGGGGCGAGGACGGGGAAGCTCTCGCGGCGGCGGACGAAGCCTTCTTCGCCGAGCTGGTTCGGGGGGTTGTTGCAGAGCAGCGGCGCATTGATCCGTCGATCGCCCAGAGGCTGGCCCAGGGCTGGCGCCTGGAGCGGCTTGACGCCACGGTGCGGGCCATCCTGCGGGCCGGCGCGTTTGAGCTTGCCCATCGCCCGGACGTGCCCGTGGAAGTGGTGATCAACGAGTACGTCGACCTGGCCCGATCCTTCTTCGAGGGGCCTGAACCCGGGTTTGTGAACGCCGCCCTCGATGGACTGGCCAGGGATGTCCGAGCCTGATCCCCTTGGCGCGCCGGACGAGTTCGGCCAGATCGCCGAGCTCTTCCGGCCCCTGACCCTGGGGGAGCCCGGGGCCTTTGACCTCATGGATGACGCCGCAGTCGTGACCTCGCAGGCCGGGAGCGACCTGGTGGTGACCCAGGACGCCATTGTCGAGGGCGTGCACTTTCCCGCAGGTGAGCGGCCAGAGGACGTGGCCGCCCGCTTCGTCCGGGTCAACCTGTCTGACCTTGCAGCCAAGGGCGCCGAGCCCTTCGCCTGGCTGCAGACCCTCGCCTGGTCTCCGGAATGGCCGCTTGAGCGTCGGCGCGGTTTCGCCAGGGGTCTGGCGCAGGAGGCCGCCACCTTTGGCCTGACACTGCTGGGCGGGGACACCGTCTCGACCCCCGGCCCCTTCATGGCGTCGGGAACCTTCCTGGGCCGGTGCCCGCCGGGCGGCGTTGTTCGCCGTGCAGGGGCCCGGCCCGGCGACCTCCTTTTGGCGTCCGGCCCGATCGGCGACGGGTGGCTGGGTCTGCAGGCGGTGACCGGAGCCCTTCAGGACCCGACCGGGGCCCTGGCGCGGAAATTCCGCCGGCCTGAACCCCGGCTGGATCTCCGGGACCTCCTGCGGTCCTGTGCCCGTGCAGCGGCGGACATCTCAGACGGGCTGATCGCCGACGCGCGCCACCTGGCCGCCGCGTCAGGCTGCGGGGTCCGCCTGGCGCTTGAGCAGGTTCCGCTTTCGGCGTCGGGCTCGGCTTGGCTCGCCCAGGCTCCCGACGAGGCGGCTGCGAGGGTTGCGCTGGCTTCAGGCGGCGACGACTACGAGATCGTGCTGGCGGCGCCTCCGGTGCATCGCTCGGTCCTGGAGGCGGCGGGGTGTAGGGTCGTTGGGGCCTTTGTTGACGCTCCCTCGGAGGTGTTGCTGAATGGCCGAGCCTTGGAGGCGGGCCCGGGCGGCTGGCGTCATGGCTGAGACCCCCGGGGCCGACGCGCGCGGACCTGATCCAAGGGATCATGGATGGGCGGGTTCATCGCCCCGATGAGAGTGAACATGCCCAGAGGTCTTCTCTTCCTGCTCCTGATCCTCCTGGTCCCGACCGGGACGCCCGCCCTTGCAGCGGAGGAAAAGAAGCCTGCCGCCAGCGGCGAGTCGGACGTCAACCTCAGGCTCGACCTTTCCGGAATTGGTCTCCCGATCCTCCAGAACGGGCGGGTCGTGAACTTTGTCTTCATCCGCGCGCGGATCGTCCTGAAGCCCGGAATGACCCGACCAGACATCGAGGCCCGGGAGCCCTTTATCCGCGAAGCCCTCGTCCGCTCCGCCTACCGGTCGCCGCTCAACGCCCCCAACGACTTCATGTCCGTGGATCCCAAGGTCTTCGACGCCACGCTCCTGCGGGAGGCCAGGGCGGTCTTCGGCGCCAAGAATGTCAGCTCCGCCACCCTGAGGGACCAGAAGGCCCAGAAGCTGGTCTATTCGCCGCCTGCGGGAACGGTGAAATCCACGCCGCCGATCCGGCCCTGAGATCAATCCGGGACCTTTTGCCCCTAGTTGCGAAAGAGGCTCCGTACGACCGGACTCGAACAGTCGTTGCATGCCGGGCCGAGGTTTGGCAGTTTCGCCCGTCTTTCGGCGGGCGCAGACTCGATTGCGCCGTCGTGTCGGGAAAACAAAGGGAGACGAACGCCGGGGGTGTGGAGCTGTTTCACCTCCGTCGGTCTCCGCGCAGTCTTTGAAGGGGCGCTTCAACCATGAACTACATCATGCTGGCGATCTTGGCCGGCCTCCTTGCGGTGCTTTACGGCGCCGTCCAGACGGCTTCGCTCATGCGGGCCTCGCCTGGGAATGCACGAATGCAGGAGATCGCCGCAGCGATCCAGGAAGGCGCCCAAGCCTACCTGAACCGTCAGTACACCGCGATCGCCATCGTCGGCGCCGTGATCTTCCTGGCGCTCTTTCCGCTGCTCGGCAGCCTGGCGGCCTTTGGCTTCCTGATTGGCGCAGTCCTCTCCGGCGTCGCCGGCTTCGTGGGCATGCTGATCTCTGTCCGCGCCAATGTGCGGACCGCCCAGGCGGCTTCCGAGGGGCTGGCGCAGGGCCTGTCGATGGCTTTCCGTGCAGGCGCAATCACCGGCATGCTGGTGGCGGGCTTCGCCCTCCTGGGCGTGGCGGGCTACTTCTACGTCCTGACCGGGCCGATGGGTCTGGCGCACGATGACCGTCACGTCATCGACGCCCTGGTGGCCCTGGGTTTCGGCGCCTCGCTGATCTCGATCTTCGCGCGTCTTGGGGGCGGCATCTTCACCAAGGGCGCCGACGTCGGCGGCGACATGGTGGGCAAGGTCGAGGCCGGCATCCCAGAGGATGACCCGCGCAACGCCGCCACCATCGCGGACAATGTGGGCGACAATGTCGGTGACTGCGCCGGCATGGCCGCGGACCTGTTCGAGACCTACGCCGTCACCACCGTGGCGACCATGGTCCTGGCCGCCATCTTCTTCGGGGCTGGCGCCCTGAACCTGATGCTCCTGCCGCTGGTCATCTGCGCGGTCTGCATCGTGACCTCCATCCTCGGCACCTTCGCGGTCCGTCTGGGTCGGTCGCAGAACATCATGGGCGCCCTCTACCAGGGCCTCATCGTCACCGGCATCCTGTCGATCGGCGCGATCTGGTGGGCGGTTCACGCCCTTGTCCCGGCGCCGGTCACCACCAACAGCGGCCTGATCATCGACGCCCAGTCCCTGTTCCTGTGCGGCCTCGTCGGCCTCGCGGTGACCGCCCTCATCGTGGTGATCACCGAGTACTACACGGGGACGGGCTTCCGGCCTGTGAAGTCCGTGGCCAAGGCCTCGGTCTCCGGTCATGGCACCAATGTGATCCAGGGCCTCGCCATGAGCCTGGAGTCCACTGCAGCTCCGGCCATCGTCATCATCGGCGGCATCATGATCACCTTCGGCCTGGCGGGCCTTTACGGTATCGCCATCGCCACCACCGCCATGCTCGGCGTTGCCGGCTTCATCGTCGCCCTCGACGCCTTCGGCCCGGTCACGGACAACGCCGGCGGCATCGCCGAGATGGCGGGCCTGCCCCCGGAAGTGCGCGTGACCACCGACGCCCTCGACGCGGTCGGCAACACCACCAAGGCGGTCACCAAGGGCTACGCCATCGGTTCCGCCGGCCTGGGCGCCCTGGTGCTCTTTGCGGCCTACACCGAGGACCTCAAGTTCTTCTCGGCGGAGGCCAAGCCGGGCTCGTTCTTCGAGGGCCTGGGCGTCGTCGCCTTTGACCTCACCAACCCCTACGTGGTGGTCGGCCTGCTGTTCGGCGGCCTGCTGCCCTTCCTGTTCGGCGGCATGTCCATGACCGCCGTGGGTCGAGCGGCGGAATCGGTGGTGGAGGAAGTCCGCCGGCAGTTCCGTGAGAACCCGGGCATCATGACCGGAGAGGTCAAGCCGGAGTACGGTCGTGCGGTCAGCATCCTGACCAACGCCGCCATCCGCGAGATGATCGTTCCCTCGCTCCTGCCGGTGGTGTCCCCGGTCGCCCTGTTCTTCATCATCACCGCCGTGGCGGGCAAGGCCAATGGCTTCGCCTCCCTGGGCGCCATGCTGATGGGTGTGATCGTGACCGGCCTCTTCGTGGCCATCTCGATGACCTCTGGCGGCGGCGCCTGGGACAACGCCAAGAAGCTGATCGAGGAGGGCCATTACGGCGGGAAGGGTTCGGAGGCTCACAAGGCCGCCGTGACCGGCGACACCGTCGGCGACCCCTACAAGGACACGGCGGGTCCCGCCGTGAACCCGATGATCAAGATCACCAACATCGTGGCCCTGCTGCTGCTGGCGATCCTGCACTCTGTGGGCTGAGCCCCGGTGGGTCTCACGACCCGCCGCACATCCCCAGAACGGACGACGCCCCGGGATCACTCCCGGGGCGTTCTTCGTTGGAGGGTCAGGTGACGCGTCCTTGGGCCTGTGTGAACACTCGCCGCCCGGGAAAGGTCAATGAGTGGTCAACGCCGGTCACCGGGGCGAGATCCCGGGACACCCTCTTCTTCCCGCGGCAACAACCCGCCGGCGCCGATGGAGCCGATCAGCTGCTCGAGGACCGTGAGTTCACGTCCCCGGGTCGGCGTCTCACGGCCGTTGAAGGCGATGACCTTGCCGTCCGCGAGGGTGAGGTTGTCGACCGTCTTCACCGCTTCGGTCTCCTGATCGAAGGTGATGACGGTGATGTCGCGCCGGGTGACGACCGGACGCGTGAAGGCGACGGTCTCCTTGATCTGGTTCATGTAGATCCAGACATTGGGGTCGAAGGCCGAGACTGAGGATGGGGACCCCAGCCGTCCCCTGACGGTCGCCTTGTTGTCCTCTCCGGGTTTCACGTCCCTTGGATTGGCCTCGATGGCCTGGAAGCCGGAATAGGAGGAGATCGGCGCACAGGCGCCGGTCAGGGCGGCTCCCGCGAGAAGGACGGCGAAGGCGGCGCGTTTCAGCATCGGGTCTGCGTTTCCTGTGTCCGGGCTTTGACCTAACGCTCGCCGCCCCTTACTGCAATGCCGCCATTAGCCGCGCGTCGCGGCGAAATCGAGGCCATGATGCGACTCTTCCGTAAGCGACCTGCCGCTGAAGCCGGCCGCAGGCTCTACGCCGCCTGTGTCAGCCAGGCCCGGACGCCTGAATTGTATGGAGAGCTGGCGACCCCCGATACGATCGAAGGGCGTTTCGAGCACTACAGCCTGCATGTCATCCTCGTGATGGACCGACTTGTGCGGCAGGGAGATGAGGCCGCCGAGGTCTCACAGGGCCTCTTCGACGCCTACATCCGGGCCCTGGATGATGCGCTTCGTGAGATGGGGGTGGGCGATCTCTCGGTCGGGCGGAAGATGCGCCGGATTGGCGAGGCGCTCTATGGCCGGCTGATGAACTATGAGGCGGCCTTCACCGGGCAGGAGGGCGCGGACCCCCTTGAGACCATCCTCTCCCGGACAGTCTACGATGGGGTTGAAGATCCCCCTCTGGCCGGCATGGCCGCCTATGTCCTGCGGCAGAGGGCGCATCTGGCAGAGGTTAAACTGCAGGATCTCCTGGCTGGGACGATCACATGGTCGGAGAGATGAGCGTCGAGGAGACAGTCCGTCTCGGTGACCTTGCCACAGGACCCGTCCGGCGGCGCCTGACGCCGGACGCCGGGGCCCGCGCCGCACTCGCCAAGAGGTTGGGGCTTGAGGCCCTGCCCGAGCTGGTGGCTGACCTGGAGGTCCGGCCCTGGATGGATGGCTGCCAGGTCCTCGGGCGGTTCGAGGGGGAGGTCACTCAGGTCTGTGGGGTCAGCCTGGAGCCCTTCAGCCAGCCTGTGTCGGGAGAGGTTGACCTGCGTCTTGCACCGGAGGGTAGTCCGAACCTGCCTGAGGAACCGATGATCAGCGGCGAGATCGAGGTTTCACTCGACACCCCTGATCCGCCTGAGCGCCTCGACGGAGAGACGGTCGACCTGATGGCCATCCTCGCTGAGCACCTCGCCCTGGCGATTGATCCCTTTCCCAGGCGTCCGGACGCCGTCTTTGAGTGGTCCGCCCCGACCGAGGAGACCTCACCCTTCGCCGCCCTTCGGGCGCTGAAGAAGCCGACAGAGTGAGGCTGGATGCGCGGCTCATTTGCATGCCGGTCGGCGGCCTGTATCCTCACGCCCTGCGCAGTTAGGGGCGGTTGAGTCTTTTGGCGGCTTCCAGTGTCATTTCGATCGACGCCATGGGCGGTGATCTCGGCGTATCCGCCACGGTGCCGGGGCTGGTCCTCGCCCTGAAGCATCTGCCTGAGGGCGTGCGCTTTCTGCTTCATGGGGACCAGGCTGTGATCGGCCCTGAGCTGGCGAGGTCCCCGGAACTGGCCCGGCGCAGCGAAGTTCGGCACACCGACAAGGTGATCGCCTCTGATGAGAAGCCCGCCTCCGCGGTCCGAAGGGGCAAGGGCGCCTCCATGTGGAACGCCCTGGAGTCGGTGAAGGCCGGCGAGGCCACCGCCGCGGTCTCCAGCGGAAGCACGGGAAGCCTGATGGCGATCGCCCGTCTCGTCCTGCGCATGAGCGTACCCATGGAACGCCCCCCCCTGGTGGTGCCCTGGCCGGGCCTGAAGGGAGTGACGACGCTTCTGGACGCCGGGGCTAACATTGAATGTGACGCCGAGCGACTCGTGGAGTTCGCCATCCTTGGCGAGGCCTATCACCGGGTCGCCTATGGCGTGGATCGTCCCCGGGTGGGCATCCTGAACGTCGGATCCGAGGACATGAAGGGCCACGAGGCCGTGCAGCAGGCGCACGCCCTTCTGCGCAGCGGACGGCTGGACATCGCCTATCACGGTTTTGTCGAGGGCGACGATCTCTCGACCAACCTGGTGGATGTCGTGGTGACGGATGGGTTCACCGGGAACGTGGCGCTGAAGACCGGCGAGGGCGCCGCCCGGTACATCACCGAGGAACTCCGGTCAGCCCTAACCTCCAGCCTGGCCGCCAAGGTCGCCGCCCTGTTGGCGCGGCCCGCCCTGCGGCGCTTCAAGACCCGCATCACGCCGACGCCAGCGGCGCCGCTGCTCGGGCTCAACGGGCTCGTGATCAAGTGCCATGGGGGTGCGGACGCCAAGGATTTCGGTCGCTCGGTGGGTCTCGCCGTGGATCTCGCCGGCAGCGATTTCATGACCCAGATCCAGCGCAACATGTCCCGGCTGGTTGATGGGCCGCTGGGAGACCCGGCGTGATCCGCAGCGTCGTCACCGGGGTCGGGGGATATCTCCCTGAGGAGATCCTGACAAACGCGGATCTGGCGCGGTTTGTCGACACCTCCGATGAATGGATCCGTGAGCGCACCGGCATTCGCCAGAGGCACAGGGCGGCGCCGCATCAGGCGGTGTCCGACCTGGCGGTCGAGGCGGCGAGGAAGGCCCTCGAGGCCGCGGGCCGGTCTCCGGCCGAGGTAGATCTCATCATCGTGGCCACCACTACTCCGGACCTCACGTTTCCGGCGGTCGCCACCATCGTGCAGCATAAGCTGGGCTGCCCTGTAGGCGTGGCCTTCGACGTCCAGGCGGTATGCTCGGGCTTCGTCTACGCCCTTTCCACGGCGGACGGCTTCGTCGCCCGGGGCCGCTCGAAGTGCGCCCTGGTCATTGGCGCAGAGACCATGACCCGCCTGATGGACTGGAGCGACCGCGGCACCTGCGTCCTGTTCGGCGACGGCGCCGGAGCCGTCGTCATGGAGCCAGGAGAGGGCAGGGGAGACGCCTCTGATCGCGGTCTGCTGGGCTTCGCCCTGCGCGCGGACGGATCCAAGCAGGACCTGCTGTATGTTGATGGCGGGGTCTCGACCAACGGACAGATCGGGCATCTGCGAATGCAGGGGAACCTGGTGTTCAAGCATGCGGTGATCAACATCTCCGAGGCCGTCACAGCGGCGGCCCAGGACGCCGGAGTGGAGATCAGCGACGTGGACTGGTTCATTCCCCACCAGGCCAACCAGAGGATCCTGAACGGTGTCGCCAACCGGCTTGGCCTCGACGAGGCCAAGGTGATCTCGACCGTCGCCGAACACGCCAATACCTCCGCGGCCTCGATTCCCCTGGCCCTGGCCCAGGGCATCGCCGATGGTCGAATCCGCCCCGGACAGCTTCTGCTGATGGAGGCCATGGGCGGCGGGCTGACCTGGGGCGCCTGCGCCCTCAGGCTCTGACCGAGGACGCCTTCCTCAAGATCAGTCTTGATGGGTCTGACTTTAAAGGCTTATCTGCGACCCGCCGTGCCCGTACGGCGTAGCGACTCATCTCCGGCAGGGACCTCGCTCATGATTGGATCCACAGTGACCCGCGCGGATCTCGCCGAGGCTGTCCATGAAGAGGTCGGACTGACCCGCCAGGACTGTGCGGAACTCGTCGAACGCACCCTGGAGCTCACAGCCCAGGCCCTGGAGCGCGGGGAGCAGGTCAAGCTCTCGGGGTTCGGGGTCTTCCAGGTGCGGGCCAAGCGCGCCCGGATGGGCAGGAACCCCAAGACCGGTGAGCCAGCGGCCATCGAGCCCCGCCGGGTGATTGGCTTCCGGGCCAGCCAGGTGATGAAGGCGCGTATCGACCGCGCCCTCTCGAAATAGGCCGTGGCCAAGGGTCCCGAAGCCTTCCGGACGATTTCCGAAGCCGCCGAGGAGGTCGGGGTGCCGGCGCATGTCCTGCGCTTCTGGGAGACGCGCTTTTCCATCATCCGGCCGATGAAGCGGGCAGGCGGGCGCAGGTTCTACAGGCCACAGGATATCGCCCTCCTGCGAACCCTCAGGGTACTCCTCCATGACCAGGGGCGGTCGATCAAGGATGTCCAGCAGCTGAGCCGGTCGGAAGGGGTCCGGGCCCTTGGCGTGCTGGCTGACGGGTTACCCCCCGTCACTGCGGACCGGTCGGCTCCTGAGGAGCCCCCTGCGCCTCAGTCGATCTCAGCCTCGGGCCGGCCGGATGAGGCGGGACTGCGGAGGCTGGCGGCGGCCCGAGACGATCTTCTGGCGATCAAGCGACGGCTCGACGCCCTGCTTTCCGGCTGACGTCGAAATCGCTTGCCCGTCAGGCGCAAGCCGCTAGAAGAACCGCTCGCCGATGTCGGAGCGTAGCGCAGCCTGGTAGCGCACTTGACTGGGGGTCAAGGGGTCGTGGGTTCGAATCCCGCCGCTCCGACCATCGGCCTACCTGCCCCGGTTCATCCAGGTCATCAGGGGCAGGAGGGGCAGGCCCCAGGCCAGGCCCGCCACGGCGAAGAAGACCAGCTTGATCATGGGGTCATCCGGAAGCCGGTCAGCTATGGCCGTCGCGGCCCAGACGTAACCGACCAGGAAGACCAGGATCGCAACGGACCCGATGAAACTGCGCAGGCGCGGGTGCATGGCCACGCCTATAGACTGCTGGGCGCGGCGCGTCATCGAAAGATGGACGAAGGCCTGGGTTCCAGCTAGCAGGGGCTCATGAGTGCCTTGCCCGCTCCTGACCGCTCCAGGGCCGTCGCCGTCTGGCTTTTCGCTGTGGCCGCCCTCGTCTTGTTCATGGTGATCGTGGGGGGCGCGACCCGCCTGACAGGATCAGGACTGTCGATCACAGAGTGGCGTCCCGTCACCGGAACCCTTCCGCCCCTGTCGGACGCCCAATGGGCCGAGGAGTTCGAACTCTACAAGTCGATCCCGCAGTATCAGCAGGTCAACCGGGGCATGTCCCTCGAGGCCTTCAAGTTCATCTACTGGTGGGAATGGGGGCATCGCTTCCTGGGACGCCTGGTCGGCCTGGCGTTCGCCTTACCTTTCGCCATCTTCCTGTCCCGCAGGCAGATACCCCAGAGGCTTATCGGGCGTTGCTGGGCGCTGTTCGCCCTCGGCGGACTTCAGGGCGCCATCGGTTGGTGGATGGTGGCCAGCGGTCTGAGTGAGCGCATCACGGTGGCGCCGGAACGGCTGATGACCCACCTGGGCATGGCCTTCTTCCTTCTCGCGGCGCTTCTCTGGAC